>JAITDQ010000358.1 GCA_031282485.1 Tannerella sp.
CTATAAGGAAAACAGTGCAAACCGGAACGAACGCCAAATGATTTTATTCGTTTCCGGCCTGCACTGTCGAACGTTTTCCGGGAGAAAACATGTTCAAAACCTGCGGTTAATACCCGAAAATTTCTTCCTGAGCAAGCGCCTTTACGGGGCCGATTTTTTTCAGCGCTTCCATATCCAAGTCTTTTGTATCTCCAAGGATACAGTAGGTATACGGTTTGTTTTTAATGTATTTTTCCTGGAACGCTTTTACATCGTCCAGCGTCATGCCCGGTATTTTTTCGAATATTTCTTTCCGCGTATCCGTTGTGTATCCGAATATTTTATTATTCAGGTAGTCCCACAGTATATTTTCTTTGAGGATACGTTCCGTGCGGATCGCGGTGATGATGCTTTCTTTTGCGATAGAGAAGGCTTTTTCCGATTCCGGCATGTTGTTAAGTATGTCGTTGAACGTCTCGATCGCTTCTTTCATTTTATCGTTTTGAGTTGCAATGAAGGTGTTCAGGATGTATGCGCGGTCGGGTTTGCCGGGGCGCTGGTAGTTCGCCCATGCCGAGTAGGCAAGTCCGCGCGCTTCACGCATTTCCTGAAAGACAATACTGTTCATGCCACCGCCGAAATAATTGTTATACATGATGCGGTCGGCTTCAAGGTTTTTGTCAAACTGTCCTCCCTTGTGAACCATTGCCATGTAGATTTGTTTGGCGTCGTAGTGAGCCAGCAGGACGTTGTTTCCGGCGGTTTCCTGTTCATTGAAATTCGCGGGGGCGGGTATCGGTTTCAATGTTTCGCCTGTCGCATGATTTTTGTTGATGACATCCGTTATCTTTTCCTGCGACAGTGGCCCGTAATACATAATGGTATGTTCGAAGTTTTTCAGGTTTTTGGTACGTGCGACCAGCTCTTCCGGGTTTAAGGCCTTGAGTTCGGTTTCCGAAAGGATATTTGTCGCCGGCGATTTCGGCCCCCAGATGGCATAATTGCTTAGCCTGCTGAAATTTGTCTGCTGATTCAGTTTCGCATCCGAGCGTTGCTTGAGGATGTCCCGGACATAATTGTCATAGATTTCAGGGTCTGCCTTCGCATCGGCAAGACGTTCTTCGAGGAGCGCCATCGCTTTTTCGAAGTTATCGTTCAGGCCGCTTACGTATACATATACGCGCTCATTACTTGCTATGACATTAAAGGAACAGGCTAAACGGTAGAGTTCGCTTTTAATCTCTTCCGCCGTTTTCGACGACGTTCCCAGGTAACTTAAATAACCGGACGCTGTTCCCAAAGCCTTGTCATGATTGTTTCCCATTTCATAAATATAGTATAGCGAGAAAAGGGGATTCGTCGTGTTTTGCTTGTACAGCAGCGGAATATCTTTTTTTGCTTTCGTAATGGACATGTCTTTTTCGTAATTCAGGAATACGGGTTCGATCGGCTTCGTGTCGCGCGTTTTTATTTTTGCAAGAAATTCACTTTCCGCATCGCGGTTTGTCGGGATCGGCGTTATTTTCGGTTTTTCGATTTTATTGTCGTCCGGTGTTCCTTTCTTTTTGTAAATGACGGCGTAGTTGTCATTGAAATATCTGTTGCAGAAATCAACGACGTCCTGTTTTGTCAATTCGGACTGGAGCTTGACCTTGTTGACCATGTCTTCCCATTTTATGTCATATACGAATGCGTTCAGCAGCAAACGGGCGGCATATTGATAATTTTCACTCTGGTAATAGCGGTTTAACTTGAAATTGTTGATGACGGCTTCGAGCAGCCAGTCTTCGACTTCTCCTTTTTTTAACGCATCGAGCTGTCCCAGTAAAAGGTCTTTCACCTCGTCGAGCGTCTGTCCTTCCTTGGGCGTCCCGTACATTATAAATAAGCTGTAATCGGCCATCGGGCCGGTAGAACTTCCCGCATCCAGAACTTTTTGTTTTTGTACGATGTTCAGGTCGATAAGTCCGGCTTTGCCGTTTGTAAGGAGGTAATCGACAAATTCCAGGACGGTTGCGTCTTTTGTGTTGGCGGCAGGCAGACGGTATGCGATCATTATATTTTCCGCTTCCAGGCCGACGACTTCCCTGACGACAGGTTCGGTTATCGGCCGTTCGGGCGAAATTTTCAGTTCCGGGAGTTCCTTTGGCTCCAGCGCACCGAAATACCGGTCAACCGTTGCAATGACTTCGTCTGGATTCATATCTCCTACCATGCAAATGGCCATATTATTAGGCACATAATACGTGTCGAAGTATTTTTTGATATTCGTGATTGACGGGTTTTTCAGGTGTTCCTGCGTCCCCAGTACGGTTTGCGTTCCGTAAGGATGATGTGGAAACAGCGCGTTCAGAACGGCCTGGTATACTTTCCTGTCGTCCCGGGTGAGGCTCATGTTGTATTCCTCGTATACCGTTTCGAGTTCGGTATGGAAACCCCGTATTACGGGATTTGTAAAGCGGTCGGACTGTATGATTGCCCAGTTTTCGATTTCGTTGGCGGGGATGTTTTCGGTGTATGCCGTAACGTCGTAGGAGGTAAAGGCGTTTGTTCCCTGGGAGCCGATTGACGACATCAGTTTGTCATATTCGTTCGGTATCGCGATTTTGGACGCTTCCTGCGAGATGCTGTCTATTTCGGCATAGATAGCCGCTCGCTGTTCTTCGCCGGACGTTTTGCGGTACGTTTCAAATAAGGCTTCGATTTTGTCCAGCAGCGGTTTTTCGGCTTCGTAGTCAGACGTTCCGAAATTTTCAGTTCCTTTAAACATCAGGTGTTCAAAGTAGTGAGCCAGCCCGGTTGTTTCCGCAGGGTCGTTTTTTCCTCCCACGCGGACGCCGATATATGTTTGCACGCGCGGGTTGTCGCGGTTTACGGACAGGTAAACCTTTAAACCGTTGTCTAATGTATAAATACGCGTCCGGAGCGGGTCGCCCGGTACGCTTTCGTATTTATACTCCACTCCTTTACATGAAAGGGTAAGTAACAGGATTGTAAACGAAATTAATAAATAAATTTTTTTCATAAGAACGGATTTTTGATGATAAAATTCAGATGCCGAAGCATTTTGTTGCATAAATTTCGTAAAAGTATGACTTTTGTATGATAAAATGCAAATCTGTCCTGTTTATTTTCGTGAAAAACGCATGTCTTTTGATTTATTTAACG
>JAITDQ010000361.1 GCA_031282485.1 Tannerella sp.
ATTGAGCCTGTCGAAATAGGTTATTGAGCTTGTCGAAATACTGCCAGTCTTTTCCGCAGGACGCCGGCATATTTCGTTTTCATCAGAAGCCGGAAAAGGAACGGCAGCAGGGTATATGCGATAAGCAGGGTGGATGTCATGCCGATGAGTGTTGCCACGCCAATGGATGCCAGTGCGGGATGTCGGGCAAACATAAGCGACGAAACGCTTATGATTAAAACCACAGCCGACAGGAAGATCGCCGTCTTGTGATACATCAGCAGTCGTTTATCGCCGCCACGTATGTCGGCCAGCAGTCCTTCCATCACAAAAATACTGTAATCCACACCGATACCGAATATAAACGTCGATATCACAATATTGATAAGGTTAAACTGCAAACCCAGCATCGCCATGACGCCCAGCACGATATACCAGCTCATGCTCATCGGCAGGAATGCTATCAGCGCCAGCGGTATGCTCCGGAAAGTAAGAATCAATACCACGAGGACGAACAGGGAAGAGATGCCGAGTATCGTATTAAAATCGTCGTGCATCAGCTCAACCATGTTTGTCGTGTAATAAAACGGATCGGCGACAATGACGTTCCGCTGCGACGCAAACCGGTCGTTTACCTCCTTCAGGTTTGCGCTCTCAAGCTGCACCGACGTGTACACAAGATACATCCCCCGCGAATATTCCACCATATTCGCCATCAGTCCTCCGGGCAAAACGTCCGCTTCGTAAACGGACGAAGGCTCGTACTCCTTCGTTATCATCTCAAAAAAAGGTTCGAACATCGCCGGTTTGAATTTATTCGCCTCACCTGCGGCCGTCACATTGCGTTTCAGTTCTTCCGTACGGTTCGCGTTCCAGTAATCCCGCCATGCCGATATGCGTTTTTCCTGTTCCGCTTTCGGCAACAGAATCGCCGACGATCGGGTACAGGCGCGTATTTTGCCCGCCGTCAGGAGGGAATCGCAAATACGGCCGACCTCCATGTTACACACAAGCGCCGAATCAAGATTCCCGGACGTCGCGGCATAATTGGCAACCGCCAGCCCCTTCGATGTTTTTTCGGCATACAGCTCCATGGAACGCGTCACCGCCGGTTCATAATATCCGATATTCCGCAGGTTTGCGTCAAATTTGATGCCCGACTGTGTAAACAGGCTCACCGTGAATACGGCTAATATCAAAACAAGCAACCACGGCTGACGGTCAAACGGGTATGAATTAATCCGGTCGAGCAGGTCAAACGCCTTATCGAACCGCCGGTTCGTGACGGCAGGAAACAGGTGCGGCAGGAAAAACAGGCAGGCAAGCGTCGTCCCCACCATAGCAAGCGATGCAAACAGCCCGAAATCGCGAAGCAGCGCCGACTGCGTCAGCATAAGCCCCATAAACGCCCCGATCGTAGTAAGGCAGCCGAGTATGACCGGCTTGACCTGATCCCGCAACACGCGCACCGGATCCGTCAGATATTTAAAATGAGTGATCACATGCAGGCAGTAACTCAACGCAACACCAAGTATGATCGCCCCGATACCGAGCGCCATCAAAGACATCGAACCCTGAAGCCAAAACATGCACGCAAGCGCAAAAAACGCACCAAACCCCGCAGGCAATAACAGCATAGGCAACGTAGACTTGTTACGAAAACAAACCATAATAAGCACACAGGCAAACAGCAGCGAAATCCCCATTGTAAAGCCCAAATCCCGTTTTATCCGCCTCGAGTTAAACACACTCTGGACGGGCGGCCCGTGAAACAAAACCTCAACGTCCGGATAAACAGTTTCCACCTGTCCGATCGCACGTTCTATCTTTTTCACAAGCCGTGTACCGGCCTTGGAATCAAACGATATAAAATCAGGCGACACAAAAACAAGCGCAACCGCCGTATCAGGCGAAAACAAATGATTCCCATACAGCAAATAACTCCCCCCCAACATTTTCTCCAGACTCCCAACATCCCGTCCTCCCCGGCCGTCCCCATCGTCCCTATCGTCCCCCGAAAAAAGAACCGCCCGCAAATTAACCGGATCATACCTCATCACACGATAAAACAAAACCCCCTCCGGCGAAGAAACCTTCTCCAGATTCTCAGCCATTTGCCGAAATATATTATCCTTATCGGTCAGCGAATCAATCTCCCGGTAAAGTCCGGGATCAAGCAAAACCGGGATATTCTCCAGTGCATACGACAAAATCCGCTGCTTAACCTCATCCTCTATTTTATACAGTACATCCCCGACATCGCCTTCCCGTTCATCGTACGACAGGAGCGAATCGACAAACATGTCACTCGCTTCGAGCAACATGCCGGCATCCGCATCGCCACCGCTCCGCGAAAACAGCTGGACAAATATTTTGTCCTTCACCTTAAGCTCCGAGAAAACCAGCCCTTCGGCCTTCGTATCGTCCGTTGAGGGCAGCAGTTTAGATATATCCTCTTCGTACGACAGTTTCAGTCCGAAGAATACGAACAACCCGAACGACAGGAAAAGCAACACATAAAGCACAACCCTGCGTTTCTGAAAAAAATTAAACAGGCAGATAAAAAAAGAAGTCATCATTGTCACACCGGAGTAAGTTCGCCTTTAAATTCCATATACGTTATCGTGTCGTCGCATACCGTCGCGCAAACCTTGTACACGCTGTCCGTTTCGGTCAATTGCATGCGTACCTGCAATTGCGGCGTAGTTTGCGGAGTTATCACGGCAGACAGTCTGCATTGAGAGATATAACCGAGAAAAAACGGTTTTCCGGCCAGCAGTCCGGCACATTCTTTTATCATCTGGATATTACACACGCCGGGCGAAACGGGGTTGCCCGGGAAATGCCCGGCATAAACGCCGTGTTCGGGCAGCAGTGTCACGCGGAACACCGTCCCGTCGTTCTCCGCCGTCCGTCCGTCTATCCGGAAATAATCATTGAGAAGGGTTATCATAACTTATCTGTTTTTCATCAACATCACGACGGTTTAATAAAAATTTTCATCCGGCACTGAACGGCCGCCTCCCCGTTAACCTTCGTTTCGCCCGCAAGCAGTGAAACGCCAAGGGCTTCCGAGATGATACGGATATGCGTACATAACTTATCGCCCGTATGCGGCAAAAAGTGTATGTGGAAATTCTTAACCTCGCCGATGAAACCCAGCGGCGCCGGCCGGTTTTCAACTTTCGCCCTGTAACCGGCAAGAGCCGAGGCCGACTGGGCGATATGCTCCACCAGCCCCGGTTCCGTGAAGCATCCTTCGCTGCAGAACAGGTTATCGTCCGAAACGACAAGTTCCGTATCCGCTTCCGATTCGGTTGCGCCGTAAAAGGCGTCGACCATGATAACCGGTTCGCGTTGCGGTATAAGCGTCTTTATGCCTTCGCCCCTGATTTCCTCCATTGTCGTTTATTTTTGCATACGTCCGTAAATAAATTCATACAACGAACCGAAAGTCAGGATATTCGCAACCTCCACGCCCTTAATGCTGACACCGAACGTTTCTTCAATCAATGCAACCATATCGACAAGACTCAGGCTGTCGAGCTGCAATGTTTTCTTTATATTTGCGTCGGAAGTGATGTCACCGACTTCCACTTCAAACTCGTTAGCTAAAACTTCGTTTACCTTCTCGATTAATTCTTGTATTTCCATCGTTTTTTTGTTTGATAATTTCTAAATTAAAAATTCTTCACGATAAGAGTAGAGTTTGTTCCTCCGAACCCGAAAGAATTGGAAAGGAACATGTCAAAAGATTTTTCCACGCGTTCGGCCGGTATGTTCAACTTTTCGGAAGCCTCATCGGGGGTTTCAAAATTTATATTGGCGGCGATAAAATCGTTTTTCATCATCAATATGGAATATATTATTTCGCTTGCCCCTGCCATCCACATCTCATGTCCGGTCTGCGACTTGGTCGACGTAATCTCCGGCTTGTAATTGCCGAACACGGAATCTATCGCACGCGCTTCGTTCCGGTCGCCGACGGGCGTAGACGTAGCATGTGCATTGACGTACCCGATCTGCCGGATATCAATGCCCGATTCGCGAATCGCCATGCGAAGCGAACGCGCCGGGCCGTCAACGTTAGGAACCGAAATATGGTCGCCGTTCGACGAAAAACCGTATCCCAGCACTTCCGCAAAGATTGGAGCGCCCCGTCGCAACGCAGATTCGTATTCCTCGATAATCACCGTCGCCGCCCCGCCGCCGGGCACCAGCCCGTCGCGGTCGCGGTCGAACGGGCGCGAAGCCCTGGCCGGCTCATTCTCACGAATCGAGAATGCACTTATCCCGTCGAAACTGCCTATCGAAAACGGATTCACTTCCTGCGCTCCGCCGCAGACGACAATCTCCTGCAGTCCGTTCCGTATCAGCAAAGCTCCCAGTCCGATAGCGTGCGACCCGCTTGCACAGGCGGCCGAAACCGTCATGTTCATCCCTTTCAGTTTGAACAGGCAGGAAAGATTCATCGTCACGGTCGAGTTCATGGACTGGAATATCGCTCCCGAACCGATAAGCGTCGTATCTTTCTTTTCCCGCATGGTGTCCACGCTTTTCACGACCGCATCGGCGCTGCTGTCGTTCCCGTAAAAGAGGCCTACCTCGTGCGAATCGAGGTAATCCTGATCGAGTCCGGCATTAGCCAGCGCCTCCGCCGTTGCCACATACGCATATTTAGCCTGTTCAGGCATGAAAACACGCTGGTTTCTGCTCAAAACGCTCTTCAGGTCGGGAATTTCAAGCGAAGCGGTCAACGCCGAACGAAATCCCATTTCCTTACGTACCGGGTCAAAGACGATGCCCGACCTGCCGCTGTACAGCGAATCCCGAACTTCCGAAAGATTTTTACCCAAACAGGAATAGATTCCCATACCTGTTATAACAACTCTTTTACTCATTTCTTATCTTAATATTTTATTTAATCGTTCATAAATTCCTGCGCGCAATTCTCTTAATGCGCTTATTTTTCCGGCGCTTTTCTTCGTTCCGGCAGCATGGCGGAACCGGATATCCTGCCACGTACGGACAAAATATTTCCGGTAATACCATGCAAAAAGGCCAAGATACGGCAACGCCAACACATACACCACTGCAACCACAACATTCACATACATCCAGACCAGAACAAAAGAAAGAATGTACAGCACCGGTATGGTTATCAATACGCTCATCGCAAAAAGAAAAGAATTGTAAAACATCTTGTCTTTTATACGGCGCATAACCGGCTCCGGCGCCTTATAAACAATCACATTCGGGCACAACGACAACAGCCACGCCGGAAACAGGACGACCAGCGCCGTCGCCGAAGCGACAATCACGCCCCAGCCCGGAAGACGGTCGAAATGATCATCCCGTATATTCAGCTTTTTTATCTCCTCCTCATACTTGAGCGCGTCGTCATAAATCTGCCGGACGAACGTTTCATCCTTCGATTTCCGGTCGTCCAGCGCTTCGAAAAAAGCACGGTCGGCAAGCAGTTTGTCAGGCAGATAACCGGCGTTGTATCCATGTTCTGCGGCATACTTCCGTCCGTACGTATTGCGCAGGAAATCAATCGCCCCGTAATTGTCAAGGTCTGTAATATGAAGCATCATTCCCGCAATCCGTTCCCTCACAACGGCGTTTACCCGACGTTGAGCCGTCCGGGGTTTGCTTCTGTAAAGTTCATAATAAGGCTTTATCGAAACGGGCGCACCGAATTTAACAAGTATGTCCTGCTGAATATCAAAATAATCGGAATAATGATTGCAACTGGGAAGTATGAATATTTCCGTCTGAAAATCATCCATTTCGGCTGCTTCAAAAGCCATTTTCGTGTATCCCAGGGAGAAATCTCCAAGCCAGCGTTTATCCTGATGCCCGCTTTCGGGGTACATCAGGATCGTCCGGCCGTTGACAAGCGCTTCTTCCGAAACCTTAAATATATCTTTGTTTTTACCCAGCGACTCTTCGCCTTCGAAATTGAGGCGGTAAGCCGGCAACAGGCCTAACTTCCGCAAAAACAAATCAGCCAGCGGGTGTACGGCAAAAACATCCGCACGAACAATCGCATTCGGCTTTCTGTCGCTGAATGACAGGATAACTCCCAGCGGGTCGTTCAGGCAATTCTGATGATTCGAAACAATCAGAACAGGAACGCCGTCCGGAGGGATATTTTCCGCACCGATAACGTGTACTCTCCTGTAAAATAATTTATCATGCACAAAACGTAAATATGCACGAAAAGAGCGATAAACTATGCCCTGCCTGCTTTTTTCCTTTTTCACCGTCATTTATAATTTCATCAAAATGTCTGCAAAGGTATAATTATTTACAAAAAAAACGACAGTCAACATCCCATTCCGCATGCAATTTACGTTTTTTTTACCATAAACGTACAAGTAATTTGCTATATTGCACCATTTTCCCTATCTTTGCCCCAAAAAATCCAAAAAAATATGTTTGAGAATTTGAGTGAGAGGCTCGAACGTTCGTTCAAGCTGTTAAAAGGCGAAGGCAGAATTACCGAAATAAACGTTGCGGAAACGCTGAAAGACATCCGTCGCGCGCTGCTGGATGCCGATGTTAATTATAAAGTAGCGAAAAAATTTACCGACACGGTGAAGGAAAAAGCGCTGGGACAAAACGTGCTCGCTTCGGTGAAGCCGGGACAGTTAATGGTCAAGATTGTGCATGACGAACTGACGGCGTTAATGGGAGGCGCTACGGTCGACATAAACCTGAAAGGCTCGCCGGCCGTAATCCTGATGGCCGGGCTTCAGGGCTCCGGTAAAACGACGTTCTCCGGCAAACTGGCCAATATGCTTAAAAGCAAAAAAGGTAAAAAACCCCTGCTGGCCGCCTGCGACGTTTATCGCCCGGCAGCGATCGAACAGTTGCGCATACTCGGCGAACAGACGGGAATACCCGTATATTTCGAAGCCGGAAATACGAAACCCGTAGAGATCGCCCAACATGCCATTGCCGAAGCAAAGAAAACCGGCAAAGACCTCGTTATCGTCGATACCGCAGGTCGTCTGGCCGTGGACGAACAAATGATGCAGGAGATTGCGGCAATAAAGAAAGCCGTTAATCCGACCGAAATACTGTTCGTCGTCGACGCCATGACGGGACAGGACGCCGTCAACACGGCGAAAGAGTTTAACGACCGGCTGGATTTCGACGGCGTCGTCCTGACAAAACTCGACGGCGATACGCGCGGAGGGGCGGCGCTTTCCATACGTACAATCGTCGACAAACCGATTAAATTCACCGGTACCGGCGAAAAAATGGATGCCCTGGATGTGTTTCACCCCGAACGTATGGCCGACCGTATCCTGGGCATGGGAGATATCGTTTCGCTCGTAGAACGCGCCCAGGAACAGTACGACGAGGAAGAAGCCAAACGCATCCAGAGAAGACTGGCCAAAAACCAGTTCGATTTCAATGATTTCATGGGGCAGATTCAGCAAATCAAGAAAATGGGAAACCTGAAAGACCTTGCCTCCATGATTCCGGGCGTCGGCAAAATGATGAAAAATATGGACGTGGACGAAAATGCCTTCAAAAGCATCGAAGCAATCATCTACTCAATGACCCCCGACGAACGCGGCAATCCCGCTCTGTTGAACGGCTCGCGCCGCCAGCGCATAGCGAAAGGCAGCGGGACAACCGTTCAGGAAGTAAATAAACTCATCAAACAGTTTGACGATACGCGCAAAATGATGCGCATGATTACAACATCAAAAGGAAATAAACAAATGCCTGTGTTCAGGAAATAAACAGAATCGCTCTATGGAAGAACAATCTTACAAAATAATAGACGGCAGGGCCGTTGCTGCAAAAATAAAGGAAGAAATAGCCGGAGAAGTGGCACAGATAAAAAAAGACGGGGGGAAAATTCCTCACCTTGCCGCCATATTAGTCGGACATGACGGAGGCAGCGAAACGTATGTGGCCAACAAGGTGCGCACGTGCGAAGAACTTGGTTTCCGTTCGAGCCTTATAAGATACGAGGACAGCGTGACGGAAAAAGAACTTCTCGACAAGGTAGAAGAACTTAATCACGACGATGACATTGACGGTTTTATCGTCCAGCTGCCCCTGCCGGAACATATCGCAACGCAAAAGATAATAGAAGCGATCGACTTCCGGAAAGACGTCGACGGTTTTCACCCGGTTAATGTCGGACGCCTGTCGCTCGGTCTGCCGTGTTTCAAATCGGCAACGCCCGCAGGCATAACGGAACTGCTGAAATATTATCAGATTGAAACCAAAGGCAAACACTGCGTCGTACTGGGAAGGAGCAACATCGTCGGAAAACCCGTCGCCATGCTTATGATGCAAAAATCATATCCCGGCGACTGTACGGTAACCATTTGCCACAGCCGTTCCGAAAACCTGAAAGAGGTATGCAGCAAAGCAGACATCATCATAGCCGCATTAGGCACCCCCGAATTTGTAAAGGCCGAAATGGTAAAAGACCGGGCAGTCGTAATCGACGTCGGAACGACGCGACTGCCAAGCAGCGTCACAAAAAGCGGCTATAAGCTGACAGGCGATGTCGCCTTCAATGAAGTAGCGCCGAAATGCAGCTACATCACCCCCGTTCCCGGCGGCGTAGGCCCCATGACAATCGTATCACTGATGCGCAACACCTTGCTTGCCGCGAAAAAAGAAATATACAAATGAAAATATTCTCCGTCATCGGTTTGGAAATAAAAAAAATCATTATCTTTGCAGCGCTTTTTCAGTAAAAAAGCATTATAAATTAAACACGGTGATTGTAGCTCAGCTGGTTAGAGCATCGGATTGTGGTTCCGAGGGTCGTGGGTTCGAATCCCATCATTCACCCCATAGACATGATGCGAGTGATCGGTCATGTCTTTTTTCTTT
>JAITDQ010000129.1 GCA_031282485.1 Tannerella sp.
AAGATACTGTCACGGTTTGCTGACGGAGGCATTGCCTTATAATAACCGAGTCGTTCAGTTTTCAATAGCTTATGATTTATGGAGTTTTTGATGTTGTGATTAAAAAAAGTTCCCCGGACGGGGGATTAAAGTTTTATTTTGTATTCTACGCCTAAGAATATTGCGTTTGGGTCTTCTCCCGATGTATGCTGATCGAAACGGATGAAAAAATCCATGTGATCCGTGCGGTTCAGGCGCCAGGAAACGCCTCCCTGGTAACGGATACGGGTTGGCGCATTGCTTTCCGGGTCGTTCAGGTCGTTGGCCGGTTCGCAGGAGAGAAACGGTTTCCATGGCGAACCCCAAATGGAGTATTCCGCCTGGAGGCGGTTTTTCAGGACATATTTCGGATTGACCCTGTACGCACCGCGGTTTTCGTCGCGATAAGTGGCCTGCAGGCGTCCGCGCCAGGACAAGGTGACGGAGGCGAAAGTTTCCTTGTAAATAACATTGAGATAGACGCGATGCCTCGGCTCATAAAGATAATCGTTGTTATACAGGTACATGAAGGCGTAAAAGGCTCCGGTTTTTAATTTTCCGCCAAAAAACGTAAAGTTCGCACCAAGATTGGTTACGGAGCGGTCAAAACCCGTGCTGTTGCTGATCAGCCGGACTTCTTCTTCGACCGACAGACTGAAAAAACGGCTGTATCCCTTTTCCAGTTCGAACGCGAAAGCGGCGCCTCCGTCCGTCTCCTTCGCGTTTTGGGCGGAAACGGTAACGGCGAGGACGGAGAAAAAAAAGACGGAAACGGCGAACGTCTTCCCCTTAGAAGCGCGTAATGCTGTCGATCGTGTTAATTTCATCCGAATCTGCTTTATAATAGACCTTCAAATAAGCCGCATCGCGCAGGAAATCAATATGCCCGACTTCTACTTTCGTAATGTTCAGGCCGGTGCGTTCCTTCAGGTCGGCGATCAGTTCGCCGTATTTTTCCGGACGGATCAGGGCGATTTTCTCGTATAGTACGATTTTGGTGGAAGTGTGTTTGAGGAATTTGTTGCTTTCGAGCAGCCACGTGACCAGGATGAACAGCAGGTTGGCAACGATTACCGACACGTACGGGACGTCCATCGACAACCCGTTCACGACGGAGATGCCGATGATTACGAACAGGTACGTCATTTCCCGTATCTGCACCGTTTCCGTCCGGTAACGGATCATGCCGAAAATGGCGAAAAGCCCCAGCGCAAACCCGATTTGCATCGGGATGCTTTGCAACAGGAACAGCAGCAGGAAAACGGTCACGCTGAAAAGCATGAACGTGAAATAGTAATCTTTCCGCCGGCTCGTGCGGTAATAAAAAAACTGGATAATAACCCAGCATACGAGGAGGTTGAACGTGAAGCGAAGCAACAGCATCCAGAAGTTGGAGGGGTCAAACACTTCAACACCCATGAAGGTGAGGCCTTTTTCGGCCAGTCCGGCAGCATGTTCGGCTGCAATGGCGGGGTCGTAATCGGATTGAATCATCGGTTCAATGTATTATTTTGTTAATGGAAATCCACCTGTTTTTGAAGCGGTTGTATTTAAGGCAGGGATTCGTGAGAACGCTTCCCATACAGTATTTGCTGAAAGGATGCGGTTTGATTCGCAGCCGGCACAGGGCGTCTCGGAAATGGGAACGCTGCCGTCCGGCCTGTTTCAGTTCAAGGATCATGAGATTCTCCACCTGCGTTTCGCAGCCGGTGCTGTGGTTCAGGAACGAAAGGTTCAAATCAATGGTCACCCGTTCGGTCGCGTCGTTATTCACTAACGTGATGCGGTCGAAGCGGTTGGAGAGCGAGGGCGTCAGGCTGCCGGCATCGACGACGGCATATTCGTTCAGGAAATGCATCTCATCCCCGTCCAGGTCGGCGACGGACTGAACGTGGGAGAAAGGCACGGGCACACGTATTTTGCCGGTTCGTCCCCGGTTGTCCTTGTTTTTTACTTCAAGAAACGAAATGCCGGAATCCACGTACGAACGGATGCGAATCTTCTGCCGGTTCAATTTCCCGTTATGGTGCATGACGAACATCTCCAGACCGGGCGTATCCAAGTATTGTGTCCGGTAGAGGGCGATGCGTTTGCCGTCGTTCACCTGTATCCTGAAACAGGGTGCAAGCTCCTCCAGCAGCTGCCGCAGGAGCGATGCGGGCGCCGCAAACTTGCAGTCGACACGATCCTTCATGAGGCGGACGCTCTGCATCTCGTCCAGCGTAATGGGGGACATCGTTTCCGGCAAACCGTTCTCAGCGATAGGAATATTCATACACTTTGGTTGAGTAAAGTTTACCGTCCGGGTTATAATTATACTGGATTTTTTTCCGTCCGTTGTCAAGATATTCGTACTTGCGTATGCGCCACAACCGGTTTTTATCGTTGTAGACGTTTTCGCGGATACATTTCCCGGTCTCGTCGTATTCGAACGTGACCCGTTCGCGCTGTCCGTAGACGGCATACTCGATTTCTTCCAGTTTGTAGCCGTTTTCATCCCAGACGGTGAGATGATCCATCCACTGTCTTTTTCCTTTCGCATCGGCGTTCAGTTCCTTTACCACCAGATTTTTCCGCAGTTCCCGTTTTTCTTCCGGCGTCAGGTACGGCGTTTGGGATTGCGAAGCGGCGGGCGGACTTGCCGGCTTTTGATCCTGGGCGATCGTTCGGAAACAGTAGGCGCCTAACAGGATAACCGCCCATGCGGCGATGTGTTTTTTTGTCATACTCATAATATTCTTAAATTATACAGATACGGATACAAGGAACGTTTCCGGCAGGATATAAATTTTCCCCGTTTCGTCGATCCGGATTACTTCGGAATTAACCACCGTTACTTTTTCGGTATACCGGTCTTCGGTTTCCACCGAAATGACATATTCGCCGGGCAACAGTTTTTGAAAGATAAAGATCCCGTTCTCGCCGGCGCGGACGTCGTCGAAGGATGCTATTTCGCCCGCATGACGGATGTACACACGCACACCCACGCCGGGGCCTTCGTCGCGGTAAGCGCCGTTGTGATAGTAAGTTGCGTGGATTGAACCCTGTATCATGGCCGTCCCGTACGCTTTCCCGCCATGAATATAAATGGTATCCGCCCTGTTAAGGCCTTTACCGACGGTCACGTTTCTTGTTTCGCCGACTTTATGCCCGTCCACAAAGTCGGAACAGGCATAAACGATGTAATCGCCTTTCCGCAGGTAGTCAAAGCGATACAGGCCGTTCTGATCCGTTTTCACATCTTCGCCGTAGAAATCGCTCACCCTGTCGCCGAAAATCAAATACACGTCTTCGCGCACAGCCGGAAACGTATCCCTGTGAAAAGAAAAATTATCATCCTGATGTATAACCTTATACACATACCCTTCCAGCGAGGAAGACCCTCCGAGACCTTCATCCCTGTTGCAGGATGCAAGCATGAAAAACGGAAGTAACAGTAAAAAACAGTAATATATTTTCATGTTCATGACGTAACAAAACTTTAACAA
>JAITDQ010000135.1 GCA_031282485.1 Tannerella sp.
AAAACATATATGGCAAGCATGTTCAACGCCGTAATTTTATTATCACTTGCCCACAGGATATTGATTTTGTCCATATTCTCATATAATATAGGGTGAATTTTCTGCAAATGTACAAAATAATATCGGGAATAATTACAAAGGTACAAACGAAGGGTGCATTTTTAGGTTATGTTTCCGCTATTACCAATGAGGGCGGTTTCGGTATCCGGGAAGCATCGCCGTATAAGGTATGCGGGTTGGTGGCTTTTGAAGGCAAAGAGGGCAAACTGGAACAGGATGTTTATCGGGATTTGAAAATCAGGATAAAAACGCAAACCAACCCGCATACATAAAAGGAATACAGGGTATTGCAATTTCAATTCCACACAAGAAAGCCCGAAATCCACACAAGAATTGATTTTGAAAGTCATTATATTAATTAAGTTGTTGTTTATTATATTGTTGATGTTTGATTTCAATTCCACACAAGAAATCCACACAAGAAATCCTGAAATCCACACAAGAATTGATGCCCCGGATGATTTCGACGCATTAGAGAAAGCCGGCATTATCCCCGAAGAACGAAAGGAAGATGTAAACGTTAAAGTGGGTTAGAGATTGCACATCCTGAAACTTTTTCATACCTTTGGCGCAACAAAAAGGAAAAAGAAGATGAAAACAATCAATGTACAGATTTCAGATACGGAATACGATGCTTTCGGTTTTTCGAAAGACAAACTGTCATTTTCGGAAGTTGTCGACCTTGTCGAACGGCGAATAAGCCTGCAAGCCCTCAAACGCAGTGTGAAACTCTCGGAACAGTATCACCTCGCCTCCATGACAATGGATGAAATATCGGAAGAAGTTTGCGCCGTGAGAACCAAAAAAACATATTTATCATGAATAGACGTTATTTTCTTCAAGCAGCGGGGATGGCGGCGGTTTCCGTCCCGTTTTGCAAGATCTTGTCCGCCGCCGTAACGGAAGGTAAAAAGTTGCCGCAGATTGGTATCATCTTGGGTGCCATTGGCGGTCAGTGGCTTCGGGAACATCCCCGGGAAACGCTGAGGCATATAGCTGATGTGGGATATAAGGAACTGGAGTTTGGCGGCGATTTCGGGTTGGGGATGAACGCCGGCGAACTTACCGGCTATCTGGATTCGCTGGGATTGAAAGCAGTGATTGGCCCTACGTCGATGGCCGCCCTGCAAAACCCGGAGAAACTCAAATCCGATATACGCGCCTGCCGGGAACTCGGACAAAAATACATTGTCTGTTATTGGCCATGGACGGACGACGGACGGAACAAACAGTTGGACGACTGGAAACGTGTGGCCGACAGTCTGAACCGGGGCGGTGACATCTGCCGTCAGGAAGGCGTACAACTGATTTATCACAATCATGACATCGAATTTAAACTTACCGAAGACAGGATTCCGTTCGATACGCTGATGGAACATCTTGACCCGTCGCTGGTCGGAATCGAACTGGATCTCTATTGGATTACGAAAGGCGGTCAGTCGCCGGCAGACTATATCCGAAAATATCCCGGCCGATATCCCGTTTTTCACGTGAAGGATATGAAACCCGAAGACCGCGATTTTGCCTGTGTCGGAAGCGGTTGTATTGATTTCCCGGCGATTTTCAGGCTCAACGATGTCGCCGGTGTGAAGCACTTTATCGTGGAACACGACCGGCCGGAAAATCCGAAGGATTGTATCACCTCATCCGCCGGCTATCTGCTGAATGTGCGTTTCTGACCGGGATCAAACCGGGGCATGCTTGTCCGAAAAAAACGAAGACGAACCGTCCGGTTCGCCCCCGCTTTTTTATTATGTAATTTTTTCAGAACAGTTTGTCCGGATATTCTCCGGCGTCGATTAGCGCCCGGATTTTATCTACAACGCCCTGGCGGTCGGCGATGTATGTTACGCCAAACCATTTGGATGTGGTGTCAAGCACTTTTACACGTGCGATATTTTTTGTCACAAGCTCGTTTACCATTAGCGGAATGAAATATTCGCTTTTGAGGTTGTCCATGTTTTCACGCAGAAAATCCTTGAAATATTCTTCGGAATATTCGAAATAGTCCGGGGTGAAACCCCACATGTTCATTGACACGGGCGTATTCTCGTCCAGAACGACTGTCGCGCCGTTTTCGTCAATGAAACGTATCTCTCCGTTAATACGCTCGATTGCCGTACGTTCGACCACGGTCGTAAGATAGCCGCCGGCATCCATGCCGCATACGCCGCGTGCCACGGAGCCGCTTTCGCTGAGCGTATTGCCGACGCGGAAACCGACCATGCAATATTCGTTTTTCTTCTCCTCCCCGGCGCCGGAAAGTTCCCGGCCTATTACTTCGAAACTGTCGCGTCCGTAAAAGTCGTCGGCGTTGATAACGGCAAAAGGCTCTTTTATGACGCCTTTACCCATCAGCACGGCATGGTTTGTGCCCCACGGTTTCGTACGTCCTTCGGGACAGGTGAAGCCTTCCGGCAATTTGTCCAACGACTGGAAAACGGTTTCTACCGGGATATGATTTTCATATTTACTGAGAATTTTTTCCCGGAAATCGTCTTCGAAATCTTTTCGTATGACGAATACAACTTTGCCGAATCCACCGCGGATAGCGTCGAAAATGGAATAATCCATGATCGTTTCACCGTTTGGGCCTACCCCGTCTAACTGTTTTAATCCTCCATAGCGGCTACCCATACCGGCCGCAAGTACAAATAAAATTGGTTTCATGTCAAATTGGTATTATAAATTGTTTTTTTGTTCATATTATATAATTTAGTCGTGCAAATATACATTATTTTTTGTCAAGTGAAAAATAAAACCGACCTTTGCCGCGTTTATTATAAAAATGAATAAGACAGGAAATGAGTCAAAGAAGCATCTGCGGCATATTATTTTTTCTTGCAGTTTTGATGTCGGGAGAAACTTATGCACAACAGATAATACAGGTAGAAGGATACGTTAAAGATTTCGAGACAAAAGAGGCATTACCATACGTAACCGTCTCCTTACGCGGAACAGGCAGGGGTACGGCTACGGACGAAAACGGATATTTTTCAATGCGAATAACCTCGGACAGCACGGTACTGTCGGTTTCATACGTCGGATATGAAACAAGTTTTACGACCCTTAAACAGGGATATAACAAGGTTGACATCTTGTTGAAACCGGCCACGTACGAGTTAACGGAAATCACCGTGCGCCCCGGGAAAGAACGGTATTCCAAAAAGGATAATCCGGCGGTAGTTTTTATCCGGAACGTCATCGCACGGCGGAACCTGAATGATCCGCATAATCACGATTATTTCAGCTATGATACATACGAGCAGCGAACGTTTGCCTTTGATGATTTCGACGTGGAAAAAGCCCGCCGGAACTGGGTATATAAGCAGGTTGACTTCATATTTGACTATGTAGATTCAACCTCCGTAAGAGGCCGGACGATTCTTCCGTTATATAATGAAGAGATAATAGAAAATTATTATTACCGTAAATCGCCGCATACGGAACGGAAAGTCGTAGGAGGAACGAAACGTGCCGGAATCATCGAAATAATATCGGAAGAAGGCGTGAAACAGTTTGTTGATGAAGCATTTCAGGATGTTGACATATTCCGCGACAATATTCCCCTTTTCCTGAAACGGTTCGTCAGCCCGCTTTCTTCAATAGGGACTGATTACTACAAATATTATTTACTGGATACCGTCCCGATTGACGGTGAACCGTGCATGGATCTCGGATTTGTACCCTTTAATACGGAATCATTCGGCTTTGTCGGTCATTTGTATGTGACGCTCGATTCCACGTATTTCGTAAAAAAAGTAAACTTGAACATTCCCCGTGATATCAATCTCAATTTCATAGGCGAGATGTCCATTGAGCAGGAATATGTTCGCATGAACGACGGCACGAGGGTATTGACGAAGAATGACATTGCGCTTATATTCAGGCTTAACCGGAAGATGAAAGGCTCCTACGCGCGTCGTGTAGCCTTGCATCGCAATCATTCGTTTGAGAAACCGCGGGATATGGCCGTGTTTGAAGAAAATGCGCCGGTAATGGAATCGGAGGGAGCACGCCGTCAGACGGATGCGTTCTGGAATGAAGCCCGCGAAGGAGCGGAAGAAATACAGCGGACATCCGTAGAAAAGATGATGGAGCAGTTACGTGAAGTACCGTTCTTTTACTGGTCGGAAAAAACTATCAATATTCTGGTTAACGGCTACGTCCAGACCTCCGAAACGAACAGCCTGTTTGAGTTCGGGCCGGCAAATACGTTTATAAGCGGGAACGCACTGGAAGGAGCGCGGCTCCGGCTGGGCGGTACGACTACGGTAAATTTCAGCCGCCGGCTTTTTATGGACGGATATCTTGCATACGGATTGAAAGATCATAAGTTTAAAGGCGATGCAATTCTGGAATATTCGTTTAATAATAAGAGAACGTTCCGCAAGGAATACCCGTTTCATTATATCCGTGCGGAATACAAATATGATGTAAATCAAATCGGCCAACATTATCTGTATACCAATGCCGACAATATGTTTATGATGTTTAAACGTCGCGAGAACAATCTTATTACTTATATGCGGAAAGCGGAATTGAGTTATTATCAGGAAAATTACAGAGGATTGAGTTACAGCATCCTGCTGCGCCACCTGAGCGAATGGGCTACTCCCGACGTCCCTTTCCATTTAATCCGGGCGGACGGGACGATAACTCCGGCCGACCACTATATGTCGGCGCAGCTGGAGTTTTTCCTGCGTTGGGCGCCCAATGAAAAATTTTATCAGTCGCGCAATTACCGTTATCCCATAACGCTCGACGCACCTGTCATAACATTGAGTCATACGATGGCGCGTAAGGGCATACTTGGAACCGGTCATAATTACAACCGTACGGAGATGGGCGTGCGGAAACGCTTCTGGATGTCCCCGTTCGGGTATATTGACATATACGGACAGGCCGGCAAAGTATGGGATCGCGTGCCTTAT
The DNA here is from genome assembly GCA_031282485.1 of Tannerella sp. Taxonomy (GTDB): domain Bacteria; phylum Bacteroidota; class Bacteroidia; order Bacteroidales; family Tannerellaceae; genus Tannerella. Next base: position 4,995 of record JAITDQ010000135.1, read on the forward strand.
CCGTTGCTTCACATCCCGAATGCAAACCTGTCATACAGTATTGAAGCGGAAACGTTCCCGTTAATGGATCCGATGGAATTTATAAATGACCGTTTCGTGTCGTGGGAAACGACCTATTATATGAACGGGTGGCTGTTCAACCGTTTGCCGTTGATAAAAGAACTGCAACTTCGCGAAGTATTGTCATTTCGAGGCTGGTATGGCGATCTGAGTGATAAAAACAATCCGGAAAGAAACGGTGAAGGCCTGTATAAATTTCCTGAAAACACATATATGATGGGCGATAAACCCTATATGGAATTCGGGGCGGGAGTTGAAAATATATTTAAACTGATACGTCTGGACTACATCTGGAGACTGTCATATCGCGATCATCCGGGGACACCAAAAAGCGGTTTGAGATTGAAAATTAAATTTTCTTTTTGATATGTCAAATTTTATTCCTACCTTGCGCGGCATTATGAAAAAAGATAAGTTTCATATCGAATATGTATTCGACATGGTTTCCAAACGGAGTTTGTGGAATCATCTGACGACGCCGCCGGGACTGTCATCCTGGTTTGCCGATGATGTGGATATACGGGGCGAAACGTACATCTTTACTTGGAACAAAACACAGGAAAAAGCGAGAGTTGTATACCTTAAGCCGGATGTATGTGTACGTTACCAGTGGGCAAATGATGACGACAATGTTTATTTTGAGTTTCGCATCCATACGATCGAATTGACGGGAGGTGTGGCGCTTGAGATTACGGATTTTGCCGAGCCGTCGGAGAAGATGGATGCCATAAGTTTGTGGGACACGCAGGTGGACGAATTGAAAAGGACGTTGGGAGTGTAATAATGAGTATGCGCACAATAAAGCGATTAGACCTGTTTTTGCTGAAAACATTCCTGCCGTTGTTTATCATGACGTTCGGGATCTGTCTGTTCATTTTTCTGATGCAATTCCTGTGGAAATATGTCGATGAAATGGTTGGTAAAGGGATAGAAATGTATATTATAGCGAAATTATTTTTCTATGTCGCACTTACCCATGTGCCTAATGCTCTCCCGCTTGCTATCCTGTTCGCCTCCCTGATGACGTTCGGAAATCTGGGCGAACAGCTGGAACTGCTGGCCATGAAAGCTTCCGGCATTTCCTTAGTGCGGATCATGATGCCTCTGACGCTGTTTCTCGTCATTGTAGCCATATCCGCTTTCTTTTTCCAGAATAATGTGATACCTGTTTCGCAGGTGAAAATGTACACGCTTCTTGTTTCCGTAAAACAGAAGTCGCCGGAACTGGAAATCCCCGAAAGCACGTTTTATCCGGGACTGAGCGGGAAAAACATCTATGTCCGGAAAAAAGATAAAAAAACAAAGATGCTCAGGAACGTCATGATTTATGATTCTTCCGAAGGATTTAACAATATGCGTGTCATAGTAGCCGATTCGGGACAGATTAAAACATCTGTCGATAAAAAATATCTTATTTTGTCATTGTTTAGCGGCGAATCGTTCGAAAATTATAAGGAAAATAAAAACCGGGCGCGGGACGCCAAAGACGCCGTACCTTACCGGCGCGAGTCGTTCGATATGATGGAGATGCTGATTGAGTTTGACGGCAATTTCAGCATGACGAGCGAATCCATGTTTCAGGATCGCTATGTGGGTAAAAACCTCGCAAGTCTCCAGCAATCCATCGATTCGATGACGGTTCGGTTGGACAGCATCAAAAGCGTCGAATCGAAAGCGCTGTTTTCACAATCCTATCGCAGGACACTGGCTCATACCGCACATGTCGAGCCGGTTGCCGGGACGGGAAAAATAGTTGACGGCAGTTTTGTTGTCGGTAAAGATTCATTAACCGCGAATAAGCCGGTTATCAATTTTGACAGTTTATACAGCATACAAAAGCCGGATGTCAAAATGTCATTACTGTCCTATTCGAAGCGGAATATCGACAATTTGCTCATGAACTACGGTTTCAAATCAAGCACATTAAGTTTTGAAGAAAAAGAGATCCGGTGGCACCATACGGAAATGCACCGGAAATTCACGCTGTCATTCGCCTGTCTCATCTTTTTCTTTATCGGAGCGCCTCTCGGAGCCATCATACGCAAGGGCGGACTGGGAGCGCCGGCCGTCATATCGGTGTTTCTGTTTATCGTATATTACATTATTGATAATATAGGATACAAAATGGCGCGTGACGGTATATGGCTGCCGTGGCAGGGAATGTGGATGAGTTCGACCGTACTTCTTCCGTTAGGCGTTTTCCTGACCAATAAAGCGGTTAATGATTCCGTCATTCTGAATGCCGAAACTTATATTGATGCGATTAAACGTTTTGTCGGTAAACGCGAGTTCCGCAAGATAGAAAAGAAAGATATTATAATGGAACTCCCCGATTATGACGCCGTCACCGTCAGCCTGCAAAATCTTAACCGTTGCTGCAAACAGTATATTGCCGCCAACAGTCGCCGGATGCATTACATTAATTTCTGGAAACAGGGCGGAACGGACGGTGAAGCGGAGCAGATAGCGCTCGAAATCGAGTCGGTTGTAAGTATACTTGAAAATTCGGATCAGAATCTTGTGCTGAATAAAACAATGGATTTCCCGATTATCAACACGTATCATCCGGCAAGTTTCAAAATAAGCCCCCGGCTGGGAATGATATTGGCCGTATGTTTTCCGGTGGGAGGGATTATCTACCTGATCGCTCTCTACCGCAGGAAATTACTGCGTCAGGATATAAAAACGGCGATTCGCGTTTGTGATGAACTGATTGAAATAATTAACGGCAAAAATATGAAAAAATAATAATGTATGGAAAAATTTGCATTGAATACAATCGAAGAAGCTATTGAAGATTTCCGCGAAGGGAAGTTTCTTATCGTTGTCGACGATGAGGATCGAGAGAACGAAGGCGATTTTATAATAGCAGCTGAAAAAATAACCCCCGAGAAAGTGAATTTTATGCTTACAAACGGGCGTGGCGTACTGTGTGCCCCCGTGACGGAAACGCGTTGCGAAGAGCTTGAACTGAATATGCAGGTCATTCATAACACTTCGATGCTGGAGACACCGTTTACCGTTACCGTTGATAAGATTGGCGACGGATGTACGACAGGCGTTTCTATTTATGACCGCGCCCAAACGATACGTGCACTTGCCGACCCGGCTACCCGTCCGTCCGATTTGGGGCGTCCGGGACATATTTGCCCCTTGCGGGCGCGTTCGCGCGGAGTTATCCGCCGTGCGGGGCATACCGAAGCAACGGTAGACATGGCGCGGCTTGCCGGACTTTATCCGGCCGGTGCGCTGATTGAAATACTCAACGAAGACGGGACAATGGCGCGTATGCCCGAACTGATGAAAGTCTCCCGGAAATTCGGGATAAAAATCATATCCATCCGCGACCTTATTGCATATCGTTTACGTACCGAATCGCTTGTCGAAAAGGGCGTTGAAGTCAATATGCCGACGAAATACGGTAAATATCGCCTCATTCCCTTCCGGCAGAAAAGTAACGGACTTGAACATGTGGCTTTGATAAAAGGTGATATCGAAAAAGATGAACCCGTCATGGTGAGAGTACATTCCTCCTGCATGACCGGCGATATTTTCGGTTCCTTCCGCTGTGACTGCGGAGAACAGTTGCATAAAGCGATGCGTATTATCGAAAAGGAAGGGAAAGGCGTCGTGCTTTACCTCAACCAGGAAGGGCGTGGAATAGGGCTTATGGATAAGATGCGGGCGTATAAACTGCAAGAGGAAGGTCTGGATACCGTAGACGCCAATCTTCATCTCTGTCATCAGGCCGACGAGCGCGATTATGGGGTAGGGGCGCAGATACTGCAACAAATAGGAGTTCGCAAGATGCGCCTTATGACGAACAATCCCGTTAAACGGGTAGGTCTTGAAGCCTACGGACTTGAAGTAGTCGAAAACATACCGATAGAAGTCGAACCCAATGAATACAACGCATTTTATATGCGGACAAAAAAAGAGAGAATGGGACACGAACTTCATCAGATATAATTAATAATTAAAAATTAAAAATTAAAAGCATGGAACAATTATCAGCACGATTAGTCAGCCTGTCACCCTCCGAAACGCTGGCGATGTCGCAAAAAAGCAGTGAATTGAAAGCGCAGGGTATTGACGTTATAAACCTTAGTGTGGGCGAACCGGATTTTAATACGCCCGATCATATTAAGAATGTAGCTAAAAAAGCTATTGACGACAATTTTTCATTTTATTCACCGGTTCCGGGGTACCCGGACCTGCGAAAGGCTATCGTTGAAAAACTGAAACGTGAAAACAATCTGGATTACACGGCTGATCAGATTATCGTTTCAAACGGAGCCAAACAATCTGTCTGTAACGTTTTGCTCAGTATCATAGGGCCGGGCGATGAAGTGATCGTTCCTGCGCCGTACTGGGTCAGTTACGTCGAAATGGTTAAACTTGCCGAAGGAACCAATGTCATCGTAAATGCGGGAATTGACCGGAATTTCAAAATAACGCCGGCGCAGCTCGAAGCGGCGATAACGCCCGCGACAAAAGCGCTCATCCTGTGTTCCCCTTCAAATCCTACGGGAAGCGTATACGACAGAGAGGAACTGAAAGGTCTGGCGGATGTGCTGGCGAAGTATCCGAATGTGACTGTTCTGTCGGATGAGATTTATGAACACATCAATTACATCGGAAAACACGAAAGTATCGCACAATTCGAAAATATCCGTGAGCGAGTTGTCATTATCAACGGCGTTTCCAAAGCATATGCGATGACGGGCTGGCGTATCGGATTCATCGCAGCCCCGTTATGGATTGCCAAAGCATGTAATAAACTGCAAGGCCAGTACACCTCCGGCCCTAATTCCATTGCACAGAAAGCCTCCGTAGCCGCATTTACCGGCGATCAGACCTGTGTGGAAACCATGCGTCAGGCCTTTCTTCGCCGTCGCGACCTGATTGTCGGCCTCTTCAAAGAGATACCGGGCGTGAACCTGAATGTCCCGCAGGGCGCCTTTTACCTCTTCCCCGAGGTAAGCTATTACTACGGAAAAAGCGTCGACGG
>JAITDQ010000143.1 GCA_031282485.1 Tannerella sp.
AACAAAAATGTTGAACCGGACGACCTTATTTCCTTACTTGCTGCTACCGGCTATGAACTTTTCAGTTATGATATTACTGAAATGCTCAACGAACGATACGATATCGTGTTTGTCAGAAAAGAGTTTGAGGCAGGAAAAGAAATCCAGACCTCAAACCTTTCCGCGACGCGGAATAAGACGCTTATGACTGACTTCCCGGAATCCGAATGGCAGAAAATTATTGATGAAGGCATGATTATTGATGAAAAAAACCGGGCGATTGCGCTTGCCGAAAAAATCACTTTCGGCTTCTACCCTTCCGGTAACGATTCCACCAGGATTATGCAGATTCGTGTACCGGGCTTTATGTCAATGGGTCGTGTTTCGTTTAAATTGAAAGGACTTGCAAAAAAAAATTCGGACGAACTGCTGTTTTTTTACCACACACGCCCTTTCAAAATGAAAACATTCAAGGATGACGAATTTATCCCTCTCATTTTGCTCGGTTCGGGCTGGTACGATGAACGATTTGACGTATTCCGGTTTTGTGGCGAAAGAGAAATCGAACCCGACATGTCGAGTGAAATACTGAAAGATGTACCGCACTATTACGTTATAGGTGTCAAATTCATTAAGAAACAGTGAGATGAATAAATTAAAAAACTCAAGGGAAAAAAACGGGAAATATTTACGCGAAATTTCAGCAGTCGTGACAGGTTACGCTGTCTGCAAGCTGCTGAAATTTTAAATGAAATCAGATATGAATATGTTTGATAGATTAGTAAAAATAAACTGCTTTTCCAGATATAATACGTTAAAAAAAGCAGCGGGCAATTTGCTTGAAAAATTCTACGGCTGTGAAATCAACTGCACCGAAATAGACCCCAGTGTCCGGTTTGCACATCACGCTCGCGGATGCACGGTTATTGCTTCGAAAATTTGCGAAAATGTTGTCATCTTTCAAAATGTAACAATCGGGTCAAATTTGCGATACGACAAAGTTCGTAAAGAATGGGAAAATGTCGGTAATCCGATTATTTGTAAAAACGCAGTAATCGCCGACGGCGCAAAAATTTTAGGGCCGGTAATAATCGGTGAAAATTCCGTCGTAGCCGCCGGCGCAATAATTACTAAAGATATACCCGCGAACAGTATCGCATACGGCGTGAACCGGTTTAGACCTAAAAACAATAACTGCGATTTAATATTTAATACAAATATGATAAACCACCAAAAAATTATTGAAGCAAATAATAAATTGATAGAAAAATTTAACGGAGAACAGAGAAACGCCACTGATACAGTTTCATAATCGCTTCCACATGTTCCGTGCGTTTGTTTATGAGTTCCCATAAGACAGGGTTGAAAAAGTGCGGCAGTAAAGCATCCCGTTTCAAGCCGTTTTCGCTGTTCACCTGACTGTTGACGAAATACTGCAACTTCGTTGTGCCCGTATTTCAAGCCGGTTTCGGCGGATAAACGGTCGGATTGCGGGAGATTTATTTTAAACATTTGTTTGATACAAAGGTAGAACATTTTTTTTATATGCAACAGGTTTTCGGGAAAAAACATCAATGCCGGCGGGATAATGTCGAATTTCCGTGTATAAATGAAGGAATTCCCGCTGTTTTCCGGCGGCCACAGATACGGGATTGTTGAAAACTAATTGTTAATTGTCAACAGTCAATTATCAAGTATTATTTTTTTTTTTTACCTTTGCCTCGTTATACATGAGAGAATATTTAAATGGCAACGAAACATAAGAGAAATAAACAAATACAACAAAAAAGTCAATTTTTCGAATCGGTAAGACATTATGCGACAAGTAGACGCGTTCATTTTGTTCTGGGTCTTCTGATCTGTTTTTTTGCGGTTTATACAGGGATTGCAATGATATCGTATTTTTTTACGGGAGCGGCGGATCAACATATTGTCGACAATCTTTCGGCGAGCGACGTTCTCCTGAAGAAAGTGCCCGTATCGAACTGGGCAGGCACACGAGGCGCCTATATAGCGAATATTATCATAGACCACTGGTTCGGCATATCCTCTTTTTTCCTGCTCTTTTTTGTCGGTTCGGCAGGATTCCGGTTAATGAAATTTTGCCGTATGAATCTTTTCCGGCGTTTTCTGCTATGTTCCGTGTTAACAATCTGGCTGTCTCTTTTGCTGGCTTCTGTATTTTCGTTTGTCAATATTTTATTTTTTCATCCGGGTGGCCTTCACGGTGAATACTTGTCGAAATGGCTTGTAAGTAACATCGGATATGTCGGCTTGATACTTTTGCTGCTTGCCGGATTTATACTGGTGGCCATATTCGTAAACAGCCGGACGATTCCGGTTCTGCAATCATTATTATTCTTCGATCGCCCGGGGAAGGGAAAAAAACGCAACCCAACCGGAAAAGGACGTGGTACACCACCTGTTGACGGCAAAACGGATGATGAGGAAGATGAGCCGGAAATCGACGACGATAGCGAAACGGACGATGATTACCCTGAAGACGACTATATTGAACCCCAAAAAAGGAATACACCGGATAACGGAACGCTCAAAAAACCGGACACGGACAAAGAAGAGGAATTCACCGTTGTATCACCACCGGATGAAGATGATCTTTATGACGGCTCCGAACTGGGAACTTATGATCCCCGCCTCGATTTGTCAGGCTACAGATTCCCGGATATGAGTTTGTTAAAGAAATATGAACAGCCGGACAAACAGGTCGATATGGTAGAGCAGAATGATAACCAGAAACGCATCAAAAAAACGCTGGAAGATTTCGGTATCAATATCATATCCATCAAGGCTACGGTCGGCCCCACCATAACGCTTTATGAAGTAGTGCCGGATAAAGGCGTGCGTATCTCCAAAATCAGAAACCTCGAAGATGATATCGCGTTGAGCCTTTCGGCTTTAGGCATACGTATCATTGCGCCGATGCCCGGTAAAGGCACAATCGGAATAGAAGTGCCCAACAAAAATCCCCAGACCGTATCCATGGAATCGGTCGTTGCATCGCGTAAGTTCGTGGAATCGAAATATGAACTGCCGATCGTTCTGGGACGTACGATAACAAACGAAGTCTTTATGTTAGACCTGACAAAAATGCCCCACCTCCTGATCGCCGGAGCGACGGGACAGGGTAAATCCGTCGGCCTGAACGTAATCATAACCTCCCTGCTGTATAAAAAACATCCTGCGGAACTGAAATTCGTACTCGTTGACCCGAAAATGGTCGAGTTCAATATCTACGAAGACATCGAACGCCATTATCTCGCCAAACTCCCGGATCAGGATAAAGCGATTATCACCGATTTTAATAATGTAATAGATACCCTCAAGTCGCTTTGCAAGGAAATGGATGACCGTTACGACCTGCTTATGAAAGCCCATGTCCGTAATATCTCGGAATATAACGAAAAATTTATAAGCCGTCACCTCAATCCCGAAAAAGGACATAAGTTCATGCCTTATATTGTCGTTGTAATTGATGAGTTTGGTGATTTGATAATGACGGCCGGTAAAGAGATCGAAATGCCGATCGCCCGCATTGCGCAGAAAGCCCGCGCCGTGGGGATACACATGATCATTGCAACGCAACGTCCTTCGACGAATATTATAACGGGTACGATAAAAGCCAATTTCCCGGCACGTGTAGCTTTTAAGGTATCATCGATGATCGATTCGCGTACAATTCTTGACGTCCCGGGAGCAAATAAACTCGTCGGACGCGGAGACCTGCTATTCTCGCAGGGAAATGATACGCTTCGTGTGCAGTGCGCATTAGTCAGCACGGATGAGATTGAAAATATTGTCAAAGATATAAGCAACCAGACCGGTTTTGAAACAGCTTACAAACTGCCGGAAGTTTTGGACGAAAACGTGGTCGGAAACGGAAATATGGTTAGCCTGTCCGATCGCGATCCTCTTTTCGACGAAGCAGCCCGTCTGATTGTATTACAGCAACAGGGCTCCACGTCCCTTATACAGCGGAAGTTCGCTATCGGATATAACCGGGCGGGACGCTTGATGGATCAGCTCGAAAAGGCCGGCGTTGTCGGGTCTTTCGACGGTAATAAAGGACGGCAGGTGCTTATTATGGACGAGTCTGTGCTTGAACAGAAGCTTAGTATGATGCAAAGTAACTGAAACTAAGCAATTTTGACCGCAGACGGGATTTTTTTTTGAATGAAATGAATATATCGGATTACAAAACATTTATTGTAATTGTAGATTTTAAATACTGATGAATATAATTATGAAAAGAATACTGTGTAATGTGACGGTTGTAATAATGTTTATTGTGATGTCGGGTAATGCGTTTGCGCAAACGGCCGACGCTAAAGCCATTATTGAAAAAACATCGCAGCTGTATAAACGATGGGAGGGAGTGAATGTGAAATTCACGGCCAATATTCGTTCGGACAAAAACGGTATTTCCGAAAGTTTTGAAGGGACGATTATGATGAAAAACGACAAGTTTATTTTGGAAACCCCGGATATGAAGACATGGTTCGACGGAACAGCACAATGGACATACATGCCGCGAACCGATGAAGTTAATGTTATTACACCGACAGGAAGCGACCTGCAGTTCCTTAATCCCATGATTCTTTTGCAAAGTTATCAAAAAGATTTTAATGTATCGTATATTGGGGAGAGTACGTCCGCCAATGCGAAAATGGCTTATGATATCGCCCTGATTCCCAAGAAAAAAGACGATATTGAGAAAATTGAATTACAGATAGAAAAAAACACGTCGTTACCGGTAAAGCTTGTCGTAACGATGCGTAATGATATGCACAGCGTCATCCATGTGAAAGAAATAAAGGAAACTGCTCATGCGGATGATATCTTCTCATTCCCGAAAAGTGAATATCCGGATGCGGAGATTGTAGACTTGAGATAATTTAACTGTTAAACAGTTTATTAATAGAACAATGAATATAAACAATCAGTAAAAATGTAGTTATGAATAAATTTAAAATCACACTGTTATCTATTGCATTTGCGTTGCCGTTACAGGCTCAGGATGCGCCGAAAGTGATTGCCCACCGAGGTTATTGGCAGACATACGGTTCCGCCCAAAATTCCATACGTTCGTTCGAACGCGCGGCCGAAACAGGAGTATACGGTTCCGAATTTGACGTCCACATGACGGCGGACAGCGTCCTTGT
>JAITDQ010000230.1 GCA_031282485.1 Tannerella sp.
CGCACGGAATACGGCGCGGAAGCTAAATATCAACTCGCACAGTCGTATTATGACAACAAGGATGCCGCGCGTGCGGAAAAAGAACTGCTCGATTTTATAGAAAAAGGTACGCCGCACCAGTACTGGCTGGCTCGCGGTTTTATACTCCTTTCCGATATTTATATTGACAAGGGAGATAATTTTCAGGCGCGTCAGTATCTCTCTTCGCTCAAACGAAATTACAGCGGAAGCGAAGATATAGACCGTATGATAGAAAAAAGATTGGAAAATTTAAAAAATAAATAAGCCATGGTAATGCGTAAGATACAAGTGGTGATGATAACGGCTCTTTTGCTGGGAATGAGTGTTCCCGGTTTTGCACAGGAGCCGGATAAAAATAAGGAAAACGACGAACGAGAAAGAGCAGACCGGCAGCAGAACCTCAATCGCGAAATGACGCTCGAACGGGAATATGATCCGATCGTACAGGATGCGGTTAAAATTAATACGCTTCCGGTCGTTCATGAGGTGAATATTTCAAAACGCCCTATTGACTATTCGGATTATGTCATACCGGTACCGACGGGGAAAGAGATGAATGTACTGCCGTCCGGTACGTTCATGACGGAAGTCGGACATGAACAGCGTAACGGGTACCTGCATTTCGCAGGCGGGATGCTTATGAATTTCAACGGCGACTTCGGTTATCACCTGCTTAACACCGGCCGCGACAAGTTAGGCGTCTTTTTCTCCCATCGTTCAACGAATGGAAACGTGAATTTTTCGGCCGACAGCATCGGCAAACGTAAGGCAAAACTGAATGAGAATTTCGGCGGACTTGATTTCAAACACCGTTTCGACGCGGCAACGCTCTCTCTGGGCGGAAGTTTCGGCTATTCGGCGTTTAACTATTACGGAGCGCCGGCGCCTGTTGACGAAGCGCCGGTCGTTGCAAGTGATTCGGCAACAAATCAGGGCAACCGTTATATAAATGTATATGCCGGCATTGCTTCCACCGAAGCCTCGTCGCTCGGATACCATATCGGCGTCGATTACCGGAATTTTAATCAGAAATATGCCTTGAGCAAGCTTCACACCGGGATGACGGAAAATAACATCGGCCTGAATCTGGGTCTCAGTTCCCCCGTCAAAGACAACGGACAGCGTTTCGGCGTCGACCTGAAAATGAATCTGCTGACTTATACGGCGCCGGCTTTAAAGGATTACCAATCCGTGTTTGACAATTCCGGACTTGACAACCCTCCTTTTTCGATTGACAGCATCACGTTTGATAATCGTTACGAGGTGACGTTAAGCCCCTATTACCGTCTGGAAAACGATAAATTGCGATTGCTGCTGGGAGCGAATTTCATGCTTGTCTACGGGAGTAAAGCGGATGTGTTCGTTTCGCCGAATATAGCGCTTGATGTTCCGGTTGCAACTTGGAGTTTATTTTATATCCATCTCGGCGGAGGAATCGAATCGAATACGATGTATGAATTATCGCGCCATAACCGTTATATCAATCCCGCTTATGCGCCGGAAGCCTCCCGGACATGGGCTGACGCGAAACTCGGAATACGCAGTAGCGCCTCTGCCGGCCTGTGGTTCGACCTGTTTGCCGGATATAAGTATACGGAATCGGATGTTTTTTATAATCCTTCCGCTTATTTCAGGACGGATAACGGCTTTAACAATGTCAGCATGATTTATCAGCCTGTGACCGGACGTATGCAGGCCGGTGCGACGCTGAAATACGACCACAGGCATGTTTTTGATTTTTATTTGAAAGGAGTGTATAATTATTATACGTTTAAACGTCCCGATACGCAGGACAATATTTCTGCAATAGCTGTCTTCCCGGACGAAAATGATGAAACGGGAGCGTACGAATCGCCGGCTTTGGATAAAACGGTGGAAGCATACGGAAAACCGGCTTTGGAAATAAATGCCGGTGTCAATGTGCGTCCGGTCAAACCGCTTACGTTGAGCCTTGATTACGGTATGGTGTCGGGTATGTATGCGTATGTGAACAAGAAAAATGTAAAGATGAACACAATAAATGATGTGAGCTTGCGCGCATCGTGGAAGTTTACCGACAGCTTCGGCATTTACGCGCAGTTCAATAATTTATTGTTCCAACGACAAGAATTGTATTATGGTTATCCGTTGCAGCCGTTTACTGCAATGGCAGGTTTTAGTGTGAATTTCTGATATGAAACGCACGTGTCCCTTGGCGGGAACAGTGTGAGTTTCGTATGTTTTGTAATTTAAAAGCAACAACAAGTATGAAAAAAATATTTTTTTTGTCATGCATATTTTTCTCCATGTTAAATATGCATGCGCAGATTTATGACCCGGTTAAGTGGTCATTTGAATTAAAGGATCTCCCTTCTGCGGAAAAGGAGATATGGATGACGGCAACAATCGAAAATAAATGGCATTTGTATGATATGAATCTTCCCGAAGGAGGCCCCGTATCTACGTCCATATCTTTTGAGTATTTGCGCGGAGCGGAACTGACAGGCAAACCTTTCTCACAGGTTCCGCCTGTGGAAATCTTTGATCAGGCATTTAATATGCAACTTCGCTGGTACACGAATACGGTTACGTTTATTCAGAAAATAAAAGTGACGGATCACCGGAAATTCCGTGTTTCCGGGAATGTTGAATATATGGCATGCAATGATGAGATGTGTCTTCCGCCGGCGCATGTGCCGTTCTCGTTTGACAGGAAGGACATCAAGTATATCCCGGAATCGGACGCAGCGGAACCGGCAAAATCCCTGCCGAACGACGGTACGAATGGTTCCGGAGACAGCCTCTCTCCCGGCGCCGATGAGATTCCCGACGCCGAAACCATGGAGGCGACGGCATCCGGCAACACGTCTGCCGCAAGGGAAAAAACTTCGCAAACATCACCTCCGCCCGGCAATATCGACGGGAAAGACGTTTTATTATGGACGCCCGTGATTGACGAACTGAAAGCGTTGGGCGATGCGACGACGTCGGCGTCGGATCGTTCGTTTATTTACATTTTTATAGCCGGCTTTTTAGGCGGTCTGTTAGCATTGCTTACGCCTTGCGTATGGCCAATGATTCCCATGACCGTCAGCTTTTTCCTCAAACGAACCAAGAGCCGGAAAAAAGCCGTAAGCGACGCTTTGCTTTACGGCATTTCCATTATCGTTATATATCTGGCAATGGGATTGCTCATCACCGGCATATTCGGGGCAAGCGCATTGAACAGCCTGTCGACAAATGCCGTATTTAATATCCTGTTTTTTCTTTTGCTGACAGTCTTTGCCGTATCGTTTTTCGGCGCGTTCGAGCTGGTCTTGCCGTCATCGTGGACGAATAAAGCGGATAGCAAAGCGGATACGACAACCGGCTTTATGAGCATATTCTTCATGGCATTTACGCTTGCGCTTGTTTCGTTTTCGTGCACCGGTCCGATTATCGGGACGCTGCTCGTCGAAGCGGCCTCGCAGGGAAACACGTCCGGCCCGGCGATCGGGATGTTTGGTTTTGCGCTGGCGCTGGCCATTCCGTTTGCCCTGTTTGCCGTCTTTCCGAACATGCTTCAGAGCATGCCGAAGTCGGGAGGATGGTTGAACTCCGTCAAGGTGACGCTTGGTTTTCTGGAGCTGGCTCTGGCGCTTAAATTCCTGTCTGTGGCGGATTTGGCCTATGGGTGGGGAATCTTGGACAGAGAAGTTTTCGTTGTTCTCTGGATTGTAATATTTGTTCTGCTCGGATTTTATCTGCTTGGAAAGATTCGTTTCAAACACGATTCCGAACTGAAATTCGTATCCGTAACGCGCCTGTTCATGTCGATTCTGTCGTTTGCTTTTGCCGTTTATATGATACCGGGTCTCTGGGGTGCGCCGCTGAAAGCGATAAGCGCCTTTACGCCGCCTCTGTTTACGCAGGATTTCAACCTGTATGAAAACGAAGTCCACGCCCGGTTTGATGATTATGAAGCCGGAATGGAATATGCCGCCAAGGTGAAAAAACCCGTAATGATAGATTTTTCAGGTTACGGATGCGTTAACTGCCGTAAAATGGAAGCTTCGGTATGGACGGATCCGCATGTAAAGCAGCTGATAGAAAAAGATTTTGTGCTGATCACCCTGATGGTTGACGACAAAACGAAACTTCCGGATCCCGTCGAGATAGAAGAAAACGGGAAAGCAAGAGTATTAAGAACGGTAGGTGACAAGTGGAGCTATCTGCAACGCGGTAAATTCGGCGCCAATGCGCAGCCTTACTATATTCTTCTTGATAATGAAGGGCACCCGCTGTCGCCTTCGTATGCGTATGATGAGAATGTTTCAAAATATATAAATTTTCTTGAGAACGGTAAAAAACAGTATCGTATAAAAACAGCACAATGAGTACAAGAATAGAGCAAATGGAAGCTTTCGGCCGCTTGCTGGACATCATGGATGAGCTTCGCGAGAAATGTCCGTGGGACAGGAAACAGACGAATGAGAGTCTGCGTACAAACACAATCGAAGAGACGTATGAGCTTGGCGATGCGCTTATACGCGAAGATCAGACGGACATAAAAAAGGAACTGGGCGACCTGTTGCTTCATATTGTCTTTTATGCAAAGATAGGTTCGGAAAAAGATTCTTTTGATATAAAGGATGTGTGCGACGCGCTTTGTGACAAACTGATTTACCGGCATCCGCATGTTTTCGGCGACGTACAGGCGAATACCGCCGGAAAGGTGGAACAGAACTGGGAACAGCTTAAACTGAAGGAGAAAGGTGGAAACAGGACGGTTCTTGAAGGTGTACCGGCCGCCCTTCCGTCCGTAGTGAAAGCGCAGCGTATACAGGAGAAAGCGCGTAACGCGGGCTTTGACTGGGAGAAACGCGAACAGGTATGGGACAAGGTGGAAGAGGAACTGTCGGAACTTCGCTATGAAGTCGACCGGATGAATGAGGAACGGAAAGAAGCCGAGTTCGGAGATTTCCTGTTCAGCATCATTAATGCCGCGCGTCTTTATAACATCAATCCCGACAATGCGCTTGAACTTACCAATCAAAAATTTATACGCCGCTTTAATTATCTTGAGGCGCAGACCGTCCAAAAGGGACGTTCGTTAAAAGAATTGTCCCTTGCCGAAATGGACGCCGTTTGGGACGAAGCAAAACGCAAGGGACTGTAAAGTACAAAACAAATAAAAAAGTGTATTATGGCATGTAATGACTACATGTTTACTGTTTCAGGCATCCTTCAATCGCATCCATGGTAGAACGGAATGTTTTACTGATCTCGATTTGATCTTTCACCGTTTTACACGCATGGAGAACCGTCGCATGGTCTTTCCCCCCGACCACCTTGCCTATGTGGGCGAAGGATGATTCGGTATATTTCTTTGCAAGAAACATGGTTATCTGACGCGCCTGAACAATCTCGTGTTTCCGCGATTTTGTCTGTATAAGGGCTTCATCCATGTTGAAATAGCGGCAGACAATTTCCTGTATTTTCTTTATCGTAAGCTGTTTTCTCTCCAAGCGGACGGTTTGGCTTATCACCTGCCGCGCCAGCGTAATGTCTATTTCCCTGTTCGCTATCACAGAGTTTGCCATCAGGGAGACGAGTATGCCTTCGAGGTCGCGTACGTTTTCGGTAACGTTTTCCGCTATAAATTCGAAGACGTCTTCCGGTATCTCCAATCCTTCATGATTGATTTTATTACGGAGTATTTTCCTTCGCAATTCGGAATCAGGACGTTCTATCGGAGCCGTCATGCCCCATTTCAGGCGGGAGATAAGCCGTTCTTCCATGCCTTGCAGATCGACGGGCGCACGGTCGCATGTGAGGACAAGCTGCTTTCGCAACTGGTGCAGGTTGTTGAATATCTGGAAAAATATTTCCTGTGTTTTCGTCAGCCCGATCAGTTCGTGTATGTCATCCAGTATGAGCACGTCGATACTTTGATAGAAGCTGAGGAAGTCGTTGGTTACGTTTTTGCGCACGGCGTCCGTGTATTGCAGGCGGAACAGGTTTGCAGATACGTATAATACTCTTTTTGCCGGATACAGTTCCCGTATCCTTACGCCGATAGCATGGCAGAGATGCGTCTTCCCGACGCCGGAAGGCCCGTATATGAACAGGGGGTTAAAAGCCGTTTTACCGGGGTCTTCCGCTATTTTTTCGGAAACGGCGCGTACAAGCCTGTTGCTTTCGCCTTCGAAAAAGTTGTCGAAATTACATCGCGGGTTCAGTCTCGGATCAAGGTCTTGCACCGCCTTTATAAACTGTCCGGGGGCTTTTCCCGGGTCATCGTGTTCCGTTTGAGAATCTCTTGCTATACTTCTCGGTTCTTCGCCGGGATATGTCACGGTGTTTTTCGTTTGTCCGCTTACCATAACACGGTATTTGAGCGTAGTACCTTCACCAAAGACACGGTTTAGAGTCATCTTCAGTATATTCACATACTTTTCTTCCAAATACTCATAGAAGAACTGACTCGGCACCTGAATGGTAAACTTGCTCCCTTCGTAAGATAACGGAATAATCGGTTTGAACCACGCTTCAAAAGCGGCTTGAGGAACAATATCCTTTATAACCGTCAAACATTCTTCCCACATTAATTTAGTATCTCTCTGCATACTCATCTTTATATGATTATTTTCTTTTATGTTCTTTTGGTTGTGCAAAGATTAGAAAATTATTCAGAAAAAAAAACTGCATTTTTATTTGGAAATTTCATGTTTTAAATATCCCTTTTTATTTCAGTTATTTAGGTGTAATAAATTGGTTGTTAGCGTATCTTCAATTTGTCGAATCCGAGATTTCATTTATGGAAGAGTGGTTTGGGGGTGCCGGTTATAATGACCGAAAATTAGTTAAAAAGTATGATTTATGTCGTAAGTCATACTATAATCAAAGGCTTACGGCTTTTACAAATCCGGAAAAATTTTTTGAAATTTAGACTGTATCTAAATATCAAAAAACTATTGCCGGAAAGAAAATTTTTTGTATAAGGGGGTAACTTTGTTAAAACAGAGACAGCCGGACATACCGTTTCGGATTTTGTTTGAGATCAAGCAACAGCCCGGATGCATTATCCAGCGTGCGGTTCAAGTTCCTGTACAGCAGCGTATCGTTCAGTAACAGGCCTAATGAACTGTTATTGGAATTTAGTTTAAGCGTCAGCGTATTGATATTGCCTAATGTGGAATTAAGGCTGTTGATGCTTTGGTCCAGATCCAGTTTGTTGAGGTCGCTGGTGAAAGTGGACAGGTTCGACGACGTCGTTTTGAGATTGGATACGATTTCCGGCACGTCGTTTTTGAGCAGCGTATTCAGCTGTTTCGACGACATCTCGAGTTGTTTTGTCGTGCTTTCGAGATTGTTCAGGGATTGCGACAGCGCCTGATCATTGACAAGTGTTTGCAGCCCGGTAAGTATCGAATCTATTTTAGGTATCAAATCGACGATCTGGGGCAACAGACGCTCTTCTACCGACGACATCATCCCGGCTTTCAGGCGTCCTTCGAGTGTATCGCCCGGTTTGTAATATTCGCTCACGAACTTGTTGAGTTGTATATGAAGCGCAGCGCCACTCAACAACGTCGATTCTATGGATATATAGCTGCCTTTATTTATTTTCATGCCTTCGTCAAGGCTTATTACCAGCGATATTTTATCGACGGAAGAATAATCGTATTCGATCGTTCGCACCTGTCCGACTTTGAACCCTTCCACGAATACCGGACTCGATATGGTAATATCGCGCACGTTGGTGCAGGACACGTAATAATAGTTTGCCGGCTTAAAAAGATTAATCCCTTTCAAGTAGTTAACTCCTATGTATAATAACACTAAACTTATGATCGTAACAATGCCTATGGCTGCTTCTTTTGAAAATCTTTTCATACTAAACTGTTTTTTTAATTATAAACTCTTTTTCCCTCTTTCATTTCTATGATGAAGGCTCCCTTGAAGTCCTTAGCCGCTTTTTTATACATGCTGAGAATCTTACTGTAATCGGAAGTCGCACCATACGTATATTTGTAGATACCTTTATCAATATAAAAAGAGATGTCGTCATATCCCTTGAAACGTTTGTCCTTGACGGACAGTTTCCGGTCGGATGTCAGAATTTGCACTTTATATATGATTTCGCCTGTGCGATCGGTCGTTGTTTTCGCCGGCCTGTCATCTGCTTCGGAGGATATCTGTTCGGACGGAGGAGGTACCGTTATTACCTGCTTGTCTTTTATATCTCCCAATTTGCGGTCGTAATCTCTTTTATAGCGGTCAAACGCCCTGTATATTGCTTCAGCCAGTGTATTCTGTCCTTCAACGGAAGCCATGAAACGTTCTTCGTTACGGTTTGATATAAAACCCAACTCAATCAGGACACCCGGCATGCTCGTTTTGCGCAGCACGAGCAGTCCGGCTTGGCGAACGCCCCGGTTCGAACGTTTCACCTGCACGAATGACCGTTGTATCTCGGATGCTAAAGAAATGCTCTGTTCCATGTGTTTGTTTTGAATAAATTCAAATATGATGTACGATTCCGTCGATGCAGGATCGAATCCTTCGTATTTTCGGAAATAGTCGTCTTCCATTAATATCACCGAATTTTCGCGCATGGCCACATCCAGATTCTCGTCCGAGTTTGCCAGACCAAGCGTATACGTTTCCGTTCCCGAAGCGTTTCCCCTTTTCACGGAGTTGGCATGTATGGAAATAAATAAATCCGCTTTCTGTCTGTTTGCAATGTTAGCCCGTTCGTCTAACGGGATGAAAACGTCCGTTTTGCGGGTGTAGATAATCCGTACATCCTCCCTGTGATTTTGTTCTATCAGGGAACCGAATTTCAGGGCAACGGCAAGATTAATTGCTTTTTCTTTCGATATGGCGCCCACGCATCCGGGGTCTTTACCTCCGTGTCCGGCATCAATTACAACAGTAAATTTCTCTTGAGCCTGCATATTTAACAGGCTCAAAACGAGAATTATTATTATATGTATACATAGCTTCATTTCTCAATAACTCTTCGCAAAGATAGTGCAAGTTAAGAGTAATACAAAAAAAATTCATTTTATTTTATTACCGGGACGCCGCCGGCCTCCTTTTCCGGTTAAAAATTCATCCTCCCTTTCCCGACAAAAAGTCATTTCCCCCCTGTTCAAAACGCCTTCAGCACACTTGCCCTGTCCTCCTCGCTCTTCACGCGCAGATAACTCCGGTAACTGCTGAAACCGGCCATCAGCACAAGTTCCAGATTAGTATTATCCTCGTGGTCGGGCGAGAGGCGCAGGCGGTTGAGTTCCTTCAGGCGGCAGCGGTTGATGAAACGGCTGAAATTCATCCCGTACTCGCGGTTGATAAACGACGATACATAATTGCGGTTGGTGCACAGGCCGGCGGCGACGTCGGTTATACGCAGTTGCGGGTTCAGGTAGGGTTTTTTGTCGCGCAGGTAGCGGGTAAAGCGTTTCGGGTCTATTTCGGCGGCGCTGTCCGTCCGGTTTTCGTCGTCGGGCAGGATGATGACGTAGTTGTCCGACAGCAGGTTGTAGCACAGTATCGGGTAAATGAAAAACGAAGGAAGCACACCCTGCATGGAAAAATAGAAATCCGAAAAAACATCCACGTCGAACAGTAATCCGGCCAGCGGAACGGGGATAGTAATCAGCGTCAGCGCCTGCATGACTCTCAGCCAGTTCAGCGAAGTGCGTTGCGCGTCGGCGGAATAATCCTCAATACGGCGACTGTAACGGCGTATCCGCAACAGGCCGAGGGCAGGATAAAGGCTGTTATACGCGACAAAGACCACTCTCGTCAGCGAATACAGCGCGGCAACCCAGCCGTTCCCTCCGCCATTCCCTCCGCCGCCGTCGCCTTTGCCGTAAATGACAGTTTCCTGCTGTTCAAAGGGGACAATCAGGTCTGTTACCACAGAAACCGCCGTCAACAGCAGGGGCAGGACATAGTGCAGGCGGCTGAAACGGTCATTCCCTCCGGTAGCCGTTATGATATGGACAAAGCGGTAAATCAGAATCTGGTCGAGCATCAGCGTAAGCAGGAACACGGTAGAGTAGCAGGCAAACGCCCGGTGATGAATTACCTGCAACACCA
>JAITDQ010000164.1 GCA_031282485.1 Tannerella sp.
GTACAAATGGCCGGCATGGACTGTTCTATAGTGTCAAGACCCTGGCAACGTTCCACACTCACGTAGCAGGCAATCGCCTCATCGCCGGCATTGATTTCACGCATCCAGCTTTGCAGGAACGTCGTCTTGCCGGTTTGACGCGGCGCATGAAGCACCCAATAAAGCTTATCTCTGATGTAGCGATGCAGTTGCGCTCCCACCAAGCGGTCTTCGGGGGGAAGCATGTAATGATCTTCCGGATTACAGGGGCCTGTGGTATTAAAAAAACGGATGCGTTTCATATATATGCTGTTTTAAAATGATTTCCCTGCAAAGATAAGTTTTTATCCTCCAATAAATCAATTTCATGCATTAAAAAAAACAAATTGAGAGAAACGAAGCGCTCCGCACTCAAAGCGCGCCTTCTTCTATCAGATTATTCATCAGGGCATACATGGCAAGGCCGGCGACGGATTTTATGTTTGTTTTGCGGGTGATATTCTTGCGGTGCGAGATGACCGTATGGATGGAAATGTTCAGTTTTTCCGCAATCTCTTTGCTCATCAAGCCTTTTGCAACCAGAACGAGGACGTCCGTTTCGCGTTTTGTCAGTTCGTAACTGTTGTCGTCCGGCGGCGAATCGACGGCATTTAACAACAAACTGCACTCTGTGATGATTTCGTTTATATGCTCCTTCTCCTCCCGTATATCAATAATCCCGCCGAACAGCCGGAGGACGGACTGCTCCATATACTGATAGAGCAACGCCACGATCGCCATGTGCGGATAGTCCTGCATGATACTTTTCAGGGCATTATGTCCCGGGTACGGCAGCAGCGCAGGATTCAACAGCAGGACATCGGGCTTCCCCGTGGCCAGCCGGCCGTTAAGACATTCGATATCCTGCAGCGGCGACAAGACTTCCAGCGAGGTTGATTCCCCGAGTATTTTCATCAATCCTTCGGTAATAATATCCGACGGCTCAACAATCAAGACTTTTTTCCGGCTGTTCATATAATCCTCTTTTCGATCAGTTTCACATACGGGACAAGCACTTTTTCTTCGATAAGAGCATGTTTGTTCAGGTCGGAAGATAACTCGAAAATATCAAACACAACACCGATAGAATCTCCCTGCGAAACAGTCCCGGGCAAATATTTAAATATTATCTGCATCAAATCATTCAGTTTATCCTCGATATCGTTGTGCGCCTTCTCAAAATCATGGATACGGTACTCCCCGCACGGCCGGCCGGAAACCAGCGCTTCGATATAGGGAAAAACCGTCTCTTCCTCATACATGAAATGCTCGGAAACTTCATTTTTATATCCGGCAAAAAAACGTTTCAGTACATTCCCGTATTTCCCGTCAATATCACCGGCAATACGGTTGAGATGCTGCTCGATATGGGGCAGTCTTTCCGTGAGATAATATTTATGCGAAGCCCTGAGATACGGTATCAGCAGGCGCATATCCGTCGCAACAACTGTTTTTTCATCCGGGATATAGGTATCGAAAGAATAAACGTTGCAGATAAGCAGAAAAAAATCTGCCGGGATATTGTATTTCGCACATACCTCCGCCACGCTCTTATCCCCGAAACCCAGAAGAATCCCGAAGCGCGGCAGCATGAGGATAAGGTTATGGTTTGCCGAAATCAGATCGGCAAGCTTCATCTTCTTTGTAAAAAGTATTTTATTCATATAGCCTGGTTTTAGTTGAGAGATGTTAATATCGAGTGCAAATATACTCATTTTATTTTAATAAAATCGCACCGGACATCCCCATTAATAGGTAATAACGGCCGATATATCCCCATTAATGGGGATATGGTATATGAAATATAATTACTACTTTTGGCGTCGAAATAATTAATAAAATGAGATTATCTGAGCTGCACAACGGTGAATCGGCCATAATAGTAAAGGTATACGGACATGGAGGATTTCGCAAACGTATCATGGAAATGGGATTCATTCGCGGACAAAAGGTCGCGTCCATACTTAATTCCCCTCTTCGGGATCCCGTAAAATATTCGGTTATGGGATACGAAGTGTCATTAAGGCACAGTGAAGCGGAAATGATTGAAGTATTGCACGAATCGGAAGCCGACGAACTTATCATCGTAAACGAACACGAGAGGCGCCGGAACGGATACGACCCCGCCGTCCATAACGAAGAAACGGTCATTCCCGAAACGGGATGCGGAACGCACGGCCGGCACGAACGGAATGATACGCCCGGCCATCATTCCGCCCGCAACAGCGACAGGCCGGAAAGCCTGCGGGGAGAACACCGCAAACCGGAAAAACAACCGGCTTACCGCAAAAATATAATAAACGTCGCGCTCGTAGGCAATCCCAACAGCGGCAAAACCTCTTTATTCAACTCCCTCTCCGGCAGGAGCGAACATGTCGGGAATTACAGCGGCGTCACGGTCGACGCCAAGACGGGGCATTTCAATTATAAAGGCTACCATATCAACATAACAGACCTGCCCGGCACGTACTCCCTTTCGGCTTATTCGCCGGAGGAACGGTTCGTCCGCGAACATATTTTTAAAAACATGCCCGACGTCATCATAAATGCGGTTGTGGCGTCAAATATCGAGCGGAACCTGTATCTTACGACCGAACTGATCGACCTTAACCCGCGCATGGTCGTCGCGCTGAACATGTACGACGAGCTGGAAGCCAGCGGCGCTCAGCTTGACTATGAACGGCTGGGCGGAATGATTGGCGTCCCGATGGTGCCTACCGTCGCCAAGAGCAGGAAAGGACTTGATGCGCTGCTCGACACGGTAATTGATGTTTTTGAAAACCGCAACAGGGTCGCAAGGCATATCCACATAAACTACGGAACCGTCACGGAACCCTCCATAACGAGCCTTAATGATATGATACGGGACGACGACGACGTGCCGCAACAGTTCCCGGCACGTTACTGGGCGATAAAACTGCTGGAACACGACCGGGAAGTCGACAAAATATTAAGCAAATGCAAACGCTTTGACCGGTGGAAAAAGTTTGCCGGTAAAGCTGCGGAAAGCATAAAAAATCAAACGAACGACGACGTGGAGATGCTCATCTCCGACGCCAAATACGGGTTTATTGCGGGCGCGCTGCAGGAGACGTACGTGGCGGGAACGGTTGATTCCAACAAAAAAACACGTTATATCGACCGCCTTGTAACGAACAAATGGTTGGGCTTCCCTATCTTTATCCTGCTGATGTGGGTCATGTTCATGGCCACATTCTATCTGGGCGCCTGGCCGCAGGAATGGATCGAAACCGGTATCGAAAAGCTGGGCGAAGTGATATCGGCCGGCATGTCCGGCGGCCCGCTGAAAGACCTCCTGATAAACGGTATTATCGGAGGCGTCGGGAGCGTCATTGTATTCCTCCCGAACATCCTGATCCTTTTTCTTTTCATTTCATTCATGGAAGATTCCGGTTACATGGCGCGCGCCGCGTTTATAATGGACAAGATCATGCATAAAATGGGACTGCACGGCAAATCGTTCATCCCACTTATCATGGGATTCGGATGCAATGTCCCGGCCATTATGGCAACCCGGACGATCGAAAGCCACAGCAGCCGCCTGATTACGATACTCATCAATCCGTTCATGTCATGCAGCGCACGTATACCCGTATTCCTGCTGCTCGCGGGAACGTTTTTCCCCGGTCATGCGGGAACGGTGCTGATATCAATGTATCTGTCCGGTATACTGATTGCCGTCCTGACGGCGAAAATCTTCCGTAAAACATATTTCAAAGTCGAAGAAACGCCGTTCGTCATGGAACTGCCGCCCTATCGCATGCCTACCACACGGGCTACGCTGAAACACATGTGGGACAAAGGCGAACAGTATGTCCGGAAAATGGGAGGCGTCATTCTCATTGCGTCCATAATCATCTGGTTCCTGAGTTATTACCCGCGAAACACGGATAACGCGACAAATGGGACGGCGCAAACGGAATGGACGGCTTCGCCGGACACGGCGCAAACGGACGGTGAAACGGCGGAAGAAGACGTTCTGCAGTATGAACAGTCTTATCTGGGACGTTTCGGTAAATTCTTCGAACCTGTGATGCGACCTTTGGGGCTTGACTGGAAAGCAAGTGTCGCTATCCTGACCGGACTGACCGCCAAGGAAATCGTAGTAAGCACATTAGGCATATTATACCGGAACGGGGACGAAGCGACATTATCCAAAACGCTGCTGACGTCGGGCGATTTCACGCCGCGATCGGCTCTGGCATTTATGATATTCGTATTGATTTATGTCCCGTGCATTGCCGCGCTGGCCGCTATCGGTCATGAGGCGGGGAATAAAAAATGGATGCTGTTTGCCGCCATTTACAATACGACCCTTGCATGGATCGTTTCCTTCGTCGTATATACAGTCGCGGGGCTTTTTTAGAATATTTGCCGTATTTAACATTTATCTGTCGCCCGAAATAGGTAGCAGGCGCTCAAAAACCACTAATAATGGGGATTTTTTGATATAAACGGATGCACTACTTTTGCGACATAATTTTTAATCATAAAATAAAAATGGATAAAACAGCTATCATCTTCGGATCAACTACCGGCATGACGGAAGATATCGCGAAAAAAATCGCATCGCAACTGAACATTTCCAAAGAAAATGTTTACGAAGTTGCAAACATTACACCGGAAATCATCTCTCCATACGACGTATTGCTGCTCGGCAGTTCGACCTGGGGCAGCGGGGAATTACAGGATGACTGGTACGACGGCGTCGAAGTATTAAAAAAATCAGACCTGAACGGGAAGAAAATATCTTTCTTCGGCACGGGCGATTCGTATTCGTATTCGGACACATTCTGCGATGCGTTGGGACTTATTTACAGGGAAATCGAATCATCGGGCGCCACGTTTATCGGTCAGGTTGACGCTTCGGACTATACGTTCGATGAGTCCGTTTCCGTCATAGACGGTAAATTCGTTGGCCTGGCATTGGACGAAACAAACGAAACAAATAAAACCGGCGAGCGCATTAGCCGTTGGATTAAATCTTTAGTTATATAATGTTTTCCGGGAGGTGCACGTGATTGTGTACCTCTTTTTTTCTTTTACCTTTATGATACAAACAGAAAATATCCTTCCTGCCGAGATAAAAATCCTGTATAACCACATCTATGAATATAAGAAGGGGATAAGAAACCTTATCCTTTACACGATCAATAACCGATATTCCGAGCAGGC
>JAITDQ010000174.1 GCA_031282485.1 Tannerella sp.
CTTAATTCGGGCTACCTCCGCGAGGCGCAGTCCAAAGGTATGACGACTACGCCGAACACCGGGATGGCCGTGCTGATGGATGCCGAAAGTCTTGCCTGCATCCACCCGCCCAAAAAGAAAGACGCCGGCGAACGGATGGCGCTCTGGGCGCTGGCCAAAACCTACGGCATGGAGAAGATGCATTACCGCAGTCCCGAAGTCAAGTCGTTCAACGTGGAAGGACGGGTGGCCGTTATCACCTTCGACCACACGGGCAGCACGGGTCTGACTTCCTACGACAGGGAGATATTGAATTTCACGATTGCCGGCAAAGACAAACGGTTCCATGCAGCAAAAGCGGCATTGGCGGGCAACACGGTATATGTCTTTTCACCCTACGTCGCCGAGCCGGTAGCTGTGCGTTACTGTTTCGACGACACGTCGGCTACCGAAATCTTCACGGTGGAAGGCAACCTGCCGCTTTCGTCATTCCGAACGGATGACTGGTAAATATTGGGTGCACCTGCACCCAATATTCTTCTTACAGCCCTTCCCGCCAGAGCAGATAACTGTAACAGCGGAACACGAACTGCTGGAACAGTGGATTTGCAGGCGTATACAGTCTGTGCCGGTTTTCCGTGATATAAGATTTGTTGATGCAGTTTTCGGGGTCGTCCGTTTTTTGTATGGCAGCCAGCATCGCATCGCCCATTTCGTTGAGCCAGTTTTGTTCGGGGATGTAGAAACCCATTTTCTGTTTTCGCAGGCATATCTCATCCGGTACGGTTCCGATCATTGATTTTCGCAGGAGGTATTTGTTCCAGCCGTTATGTATCTTGTATTTTGAAGGAATGGAGAAAACATATTCCGTCAGGTCGGGGTTGTCCGACAGGGGCATGACACATTCGATACCGTGCGATGCGGCCGAATGTTCGCCCCAGCGCAGGATATTTCCCAGAAACAGGGTATAACTTTCGAAAAGCGCATCGTTCAGAACCTCTTTTTTTACGGCAGGTATTGGCGACGGCTGTTTGAAATACAGGTCTCTTTCGTGAGGCATCAGCGCTTCGTACTGGAATTTCCGTTTCTTTTGCGCCAGCTTTTGCGGATTGTAGTAATGCGTTTTTGCCCACAGTTTCAGGCGGCGCACGAACATATCCTTCGCCGTCATGCCTGAATTTCCGACTTGCGACAATTCATGCCGCCAGTTTCTCCATTCCCCGTTTTTACGCAATGATTGCAGCAACAGCGGGAAATAGTCGGGATAGCCTCCAAACATCTCATCGCCGCCCTGTCCGTCAATAAAGACGGCCTGTCCCTGTTTTTTTATTTCTTCCATCATGCGGTATTGGGCGAAAGAACTTGCATTGTAAAGCGGAATGTTATGGATGCGGTTTACGTCATACAGTTTTTCCAGTATGTCTTCCGGCGTACACAGCACTTTGATCCATTCGACCCCCGTATGGCGTACCACTTTTTCGGCCCAACAAGCTTCGCCGCCGTCGTAACTGTCGGTCGTGGTATATGCCACAAGCGTCCGTTGCGGGTCTGCTTTTTTGGCCGCACAGATGAGCGTGGAACTGTCCATACCGCCGCTGACGCCGACCGCTAAAGCGCCGTCAAACAGTTGCAGGTTTTTGCTGACGGAATCCGTCAGCAAACGGCTCAATTGGTCTAAATACTGTTTTTCCGACAGCGGGTTATACGGTTCCCGGCTATGACTGTAAGGTAGCGTATAGTATCGTTCGACGGCGAGTTTGCCGGTAGCGATTTCGTATTTGACGAAGTGCGACGGTTCTAAGGAATGTATGTCGTTGAAGAAATATTGATCCGCCTTGCCGATGTTTCCCCAAAGCAGAAAATCCGTGACGGTGTACCTGTTTATACTGCGAACATCGTCGAAAAGCGTGTACAGCGTGCGGCTTTCGGATGCAAGCGCAAACTGATTTCCGCTGTTGCAGAAATACAGCGTCCGGCAACCGAAATGGTCACGTGCGCCGTATATTGTTTTGTTCCCGGCGTCGAGATATATAAGCGACCAGAAACCTTTAAGCCGTTTGAAACACGCTGTTCCTTCCGTTTCGATCAGGCGCATCACGACTTTGGCATCGTTTATATCACCGGAAGCAATGGCTAACTGTCTGCACAGGTCTGCTTTGTTGATAAGTTTCCCTTCAAAAAAGAGGATGTTTCCTTTGCCGGAAGCAATGTGCGAGGCGTCATCCGGGTTTGAACATGAACCCATTGCAAGGCATGCCGGGGAATCGTCTTTTCCGGCATGCTGCATACGGTTGTCCATTATAAATGACGAAACGGCATCTGATCCCCGGTGGGATAATGATTTCAACCCGTTATGCAACGTTTCCGCAAGACTTGATGATTGCTCGTCTTTTTTCTTATAAATACTTAATAATCCGTTCATAAAATAATATATAATAAAGATGTCTGGTTCCCGGTTGCTGAAAAAAGACGGATGCTGTTATTGATTGAGGATGCAAATGTGGGAATAAATATTTAATTGTCCAAATTACAGTCAAAAAAAACTTAATCGGTGACACAGTTTCTTGTATAAATTATTCAAAAAACATATCTTTGCCACACTAAATAACTTAATATATGAAACAAATGAGAATTATGAAATTGAAGAGAATTTTTATGACAGTGATAGCCGTATCGGGCTGTCTGACGGGATATGCGCAGGAGGCGCGGGTAGAGAAGTCCGTATGGGGCGTTCAGGCCGGTAGTTTATTGAATATCTGCGGGTATAACGAATTACGACTTACCGACGCGGTGGCGCTTCGCAGCGAGATTGGGATTCAAGGCAGTTTTTCGTACTCCTATATCAGTTCGTTCGGCAGTTTTACCCATTATACCATTACGCCGGAACTGGTCGTCGAACCCCGGTGGTATTACAATCTGGCCAAACGTCAGGCCAAAGGCAAATTCACGACGCACAATTCGGGCAATTACTTATCCCTTCGCACCTCTTTCTGCCCGGAATGGC
Source organism: Tannerella sp. (assembly GCA_031282485.1). Lineage (GTDB taxonomy): Bacteria > Bacteroidota > Bacteroidia > Bacteroidales > Tannerellaceae > Tannerella. The sequence continues at coordinate 2,984 of JAITDQ010000174.1, forward strand.
CGGCCATCCACGATTCCGGCAGCCGCCCGGTCAGCTCATTATACGTCATTCCTATGTGGGGTATACGGAGGCATTACGGCGAGCATTTCAGCTTTGAAGCAAGCGCCGGCATCGGGTACCAACATATCTTCGTCGGCAAGGGCGATGATACGCCCGTAATCGGCTGGCGCCTGGGCATCGGGTATACATTCTGATTCTTTGTAGCCGCCTGATTTTAGCGCGTTTGTCCGGAATTTATTTATATGTACTTGGAAAACTTAATTTTTTCATGTAAGTTTGCTCCCCGAAATCGCTTTTTTGCATAAAAAAATCCTGATGAAGGTAGTAGATGATATAAATGAATGGAAGGAACAGGCCGTAGTTGCCACTATCGGTTTTTTTGACGGCGTTCATCCCGGACATCGTTTTTTAATCGGAGAGATGCGGCGTATCGCGTCGGAACGCAGGCTTCCGGCGGCGATCATTACTTTCCCGGTGCATCCGCGCATTGTTTTGCAGTCGGATTACCGGCCGAAGCTGCTTAATTCGTTTGACGAAAAGCTGGAACTGTTGGCGAAGACCGGAATTGATTATATCGCAGTGATGAATTTCACGCCGTCGCTGGCCGCTCTTACGGCGCGTGAGTTTATCGTGGAAGTTCTTTCCATGCAATGGCGCGTTAAAACCTTACTCATCGGTTATGATCATCGTTTCGGTCATTTACGTTCCGACGGGTTTGAACAATATGTCGCTTATGGTCGCGGGTGCGGAATGGAGGTTGTCGGCGCGGAGGCGTGCAGTGCGGGAGGAGTGACTTTCAGTTCTTCCGTGATACGGCAGTTGCTGCAAAAGGGCGATGTGGCCGGGGCGGCGCGCATACTGGGTTATTTTTACCGGCTGAAAGGTCATGTCGTGAATGGGTACAAACTGGGGCGTTCGATAGGTTTCCCCACTGCAAATATAGCGGTTGATGAGGCGTTTAAGGTCATCCCGCCGGCCGGCTCTTACGCCGTATGGGTGACTGTCGGAGGAGAACGGCATAAGGGGATGCTGTATACCGGTTCCCGCCCGACCGTCAGCGACGACAGCGATAACATAAGTATCGAAGTCAATATCTTCGACTTTTCAAAAGATATATACGATGAGCCGGTTACCGTCGAATTTGTTGAATTTATCAGGGAAGACATGAAGTTTGATTCATTAGATGAACTGAAAGCGCAGATGCAGGCCGACAAGTGCAAAGCGGACGGGATTTTGGAGAAACGGAAATGCTGATTTATAAATTTGAAACGATGGAACAGTTTTATGATGCAATGGATTTACTGAAAGGGATGATTTCGATTCCTTCCTTCAGCCGTGAGGAGAAACAGGTTGCGGACTTTTTGCAGGCGCGCTGGAGCAGTGCAGGCCATCGCGTCAACCGTCACGGGCATAATCTGTGGATTTCGGCGGACGGGTATGATACGTCAAAACCCGTTTTGCTGCTTAATTCGCATATAGATACGGTACGCCCCGTCAGCGGCTGGACGCGGGACGCCTTCACGCCGGACGAACCGGAAAACGATATCCTGTACGGACTGGGAAGTAACGATGCCGGAGCTTCCGTTGTTTCCCTGTACGAGGCCTTTACGATTCTGTCGCAAAGGGAACAACCCTATAATCCGGTATTTCTGGCATCGGCGGAAGAGGAAGTTTCGGGCAGAAACGGAATAGAGAGTGTCTTGCCGCTGCTTCCCGGCGTCTCGTTTGCCGTCGTCGGCGAACCGACGGGCATGCAGCCGGCTGTCGCGGAAAAAGGTCTTATGGTGCTTGACTGCACGGTTACGGGGAAAGCCGGTCATGCGGCGCGCGATGAAGGGATTAATGCCATATCGCTTGCGATTGCGGATATTGAATGGTTTAACCGTTTCCGTTTTCCCGCCGGGAGCGATTTATCCGGCCCGGTGAAGATGAGTGTGACACAGATACAGGCCGGGACGCAGCACAATGTCGTACCCGACCGCTGTACGTTTGTCGTAGACATACGCAGCAATGAATTTTACTCCAACGAAGAGCTGCTGCGGCAGATACGGGAGCATGTCCGTTGCGAAGTGACGCCCCGCAGTACGCGCCTCAATTCGTCCCATACGGACGTAAACCACCCGTTTGTCCGGCGTGCCGTTATGATGGGTAAACAGCCGTTCGGTTCACCGACCCTGAGCGACCAGGCGTTGATGCCCTTTGCATCGGTAAAGACAGGCCCCGGCGATTCGGCACGTTCGCACAGCGCCGACGAATATATCCGTCCGTCCGAGATACGCGAAGCGATCGATACATACGTCATGCTGCTGGACGGTCTGGATATTCGTAAATAGAAGTTAATAACAGCATGGGATGTTCAGAGATATTATAAATACGATAGGCGCACGTTATCTCGTAGCTTTCCTGAACCTGCTGCTGATATT
>JAITDQ010000321.1 GCA_031282485.1 Tannerella sp.
CAGCATCGTGGAAGAGGGTTTCGCTAAAAAAGAAGCCACGGGCTACGAATGGACGTACACCGCAACGGCTACGAACAGGGAGTTGAAGGGCGACCGTATCGAGGTTTATGCCTCCGATATGCCGGGCAATATTTCGAAAGCGGAAGAATCCCTGTGATTGAATGGCGCCGGGTTTAAGGCGCCGGAAACCACGGATGCACGAATGTAAAAAGGAGTGTGTTCGTGGTTTCTGTTTTTGGGATATATATGATAAAAAGTATATTAAATTGCAATAAAAGGTTTTTGATGGGTTATTTATTTATTCTTTTTTAACTGTTTAGGGGGATGACGTCACGTCGGAAGGAGGTCGAAGGAAGGTCGAAGGAAGGTCGAAGGGACCCCGGAGGAATTTTCGGGAAAAATCCCGGAAAAGGCAACTGTATTTCATAAAAATAAAATAATTTTTGTTGTTTCCGTTTTTGGAAAGATACAGGGATTGCAGTGTCCGTTCGGAAAGGATATGTTCCGTTCGGAAGATGTATTTGCGTTCCGTAGCGGGCGGCTGTATTTTTGCATCGTGAAAAGTTCACAAACGGGGCTGCCGAAAACCGGGTAGAGTAGGCGACAAAAAAATATTAAAAAGATGAAATTAACACGAGAGAACGCAGATGCACTCTGCACAATCATTGCCTTCGGGTTTTTTAATACCGAAAAAGCCGACTTGGTCATTCAGTCGGAATATCCCATGTGGGACGATGCGGAAGAGTACAAGTTTGTACTTGGAAAATATGCCGATATTAGTGGCGACAAATCGTTAACCGGCAGTTATGCACCTCTGAAAGAACATCTTCCATACGTTTTGGCTAAAAATCCGGACGATGCGGATGGGTTTAAAGCACAGGAGAGGTTAACAGGTATAATACCTTTTATTGAGAAATTATTCGAAAAAATACAGAAAGAAAAGAATTCTCCTTACGGCGCTTATATAGGTGGAATGTACGATGGAAAAACGGTACATATTGTCGGACCTTCTGCAATGGGACAATATCCCCCTGCTTACAGACTTATTTCTGACGAAAAGAATCCCGACAAAAAGGATTCCGACGGAAAGGATTCTATTGAACAAGCTTTCAAGAAATCAAAGGATTCTTCCACTATTTCCTGGAAGTGCATAGAGCAGGTTATAAAGGAAGCTTCCGATCCGTTTCCTAACGATGTCGAAATTACTCCCATAGACGAAGCTTTTGACAATGGCGAACCATATAGAAATGGTTTATTCAAAAGTTACCACGGAATGGTACAGGCAATGTCGAAATATCCTCCGAATGAAGGGAATGTGCTGTTTGAAATAGCGCTCGGCGATAATACGACGAAGGTTGGCGCCTGTATTCCATGCAGTATTTATATGTTTGCAAACGGACGTACGCCATCGTCTACCCATTTAGGCAGAGGCGATAACTGGAATATACCGGATATACGTTCGGCGGCATCAATGGAATTAAAAGACTCCTGGCGACGCCATGTGCAAACATATTATGATGCCGGAATAACTCTATTTAACCGGCATACTAATATGTTCTTCAAGATTGAATGTTGGAAAGAGTACTTCAACAATAATGATTTCATAGATGTTATCCCTGAAATGTTTTTGGAGGCGTTGACTTTTGAAGGCAAATTTACCGATAAGATAAAAGATACGTTAGCAATTCCAATCCCCTTGTAAACACTCAGTATTATTATTCATTCCAAATTCTGAAAAGTCACTGTGAACCCCGCACGGTAAAGCAATCCGGACGTCTCTGCGCTCACCCGGATTGCCTCACCCTGCGGATTCAAAGGCGACAGGACAATCATCCGCCCTGTATCCGCTCAAAATTAACCGTTATTTCGACAAGCTCAATAACCAATAACCAATAACCATTAATCATTAACCATTATTCACCGTTTCCCGTTCCACACGCGCGGCGCGGGGGTTTTCGGCAGCGGTTTGCGGTTTTTCAGTTCTTTCATTACCTCCTCAATGGCGCGGTCTAACTGCCGGTCTTCGCCGTTCCATTCCTTAATCGGGTCGTTGTCTACCTGTATATCGGGGTCTACGCCGTGATTTTCAATGATCCATTCTCCGTTCATATTGTAACTCGTGAAGAAGGGCACCCGTATATCCGTTCCGTCGATAAAGGGTAGCGAGCCGCTTATGCCGACTATGCCGCCCCAAGTGCGCGTCCCGATCAGTTTTCCCAGACCCAGGGCGCGGAAACCCCACGGGAACAGGTCGCCGTCCGACGCGGAATATTTGTTGATAAGGCAAACTTTCGGGCCGACCTGCACGGCGTCCGGTACCGTACCGTTGAGGGAGCTTCCGCGGGACATCGTCATACGGTACGGCTCGCGGGCAAGGCGTTCGAGTATCATCGGGGAGACATTGCCGCCGCCGTTCGCACGGTCGTCGATGATTAGGCCTTCCTTATCGAGCTGCGGGTAGAAATAACGTGCAAATTCGTTGAGACCTTCCGCCCCCATGTCCGGGATATAAATGTATCCGATCTTGCCGTTCGACGCCTTATCGACTTTTTCGATGTTGTTTTTCACCCACTGATAATGAATCAGTGAATATTCTTCTTCGAGGGGAAGGATGACGACTTTTCTGGCTCCGTCCGGCGAGGCGGAAGCGTTCAGCGAAAGCTCCGTCGGGACGTTTGCTTTCCCGGCAAGCAGGGCATACAAATCTTTGACGCTGTTTGCCGGTATGCCGTCGACGGCAACGATATAATCGCCGGCACGGGCGTCGACACCCGGTTCCGTCAGCGGCGAACGCAGGGCGCTGTTCCATGTCTCTCCCGCGTAAATCTTTTCCAAGCGGAAGAATCCGCTTTTATCGCGCGACACTTCGGCGCCCAGCAGACCGGTCTTTATACGTCCGGGACGTTCCATTTCGCCCGTCGTTATGTAAGCATGGCCGCAGTTAAGTTCTCCGATCATCTCGCCTATCACGTAATTAAGGTCGAGGCGGTTTTTTACATGCGGGACGAGTACGGCATATTTTTCTTTCATCGCCTTCCAGTCTACGCCATGCATGTTTTCAACATAAAAGCCGTCGCGGAACGCGCGCCATGCTTCGTCGAAAATCTGCGCCCATTCCGCCGGATAATCCGTTTTAATCTTCATGTCGGCAAAGCTGACGGCTTTATCGAGGTTCGCCTTGCCGGAAGGGATGTCGGTGACGTACAGTTGCCCGCCTTTGAAGAAGCCGGCTTTTTTGCTTCCCGGCTCCACCCACATGCGTGCGCCTTCGGCAACCGATTCTTCTTTCTTTTTATCCAGATCGTAAACAAACGTGGAACCGTTGCGCACGTAATAAACTTTGTCGCCGGCAGCATAAAAACCGCCGAAATAACCTCCGCCTGCCGGGATTTTTACGATACGGTCGGAAAGTCCTTCGACGTCAATCACAATATCTTTCGGCCGGTTATCGTCTTTCTTGTCGTCTTTTCTGTCGTCTTTCTTATCGTCTTTTTTCTTTCCTTCCTCAACTTTCACTTCCGCTTTTTTCGTTTCGGGAGCGCCGTCGTCCTTGCGGATAAACGGCGACGGGGTATCTTTTTGCAGCAGGGCAAGGTATACGCCATTCTCCTGCCTGTAAATGTGATTCCATTCCTTTGAACCGTACATCGGGATAAAATCACGGGAAGAACTGAAAACAAGATATTTCCCGTCGACGCTGAACGCCGGGGAACCGGATTCATACCAGCGATCCGTTACGGCATATTCTTTCTTTTCCGCAAGATTATAAACATAGACGACGGAAAATTCGTTGGATGCGATGCGTGTATACGTAAGCCATTTGCTGTCGGGCGAGAACGTTACTCCGCCCGGTGTGCCGGCGGGGTCCTGCAGGACGACCGTTTTACTTTTGTTCGACACATTCAAAAGGACAACCCGATTTTTGCGGTCGGTATAAATAATGTAACTGCTGTTCGGGCTCCATTCAAAGCGGCGGATGTATGTGTCGTTATTTTTCGTCAGGGCTGTTGCCTCGCCGCCTTCTGCGGGTTGGATGTAAAGTTCCGTTTCGCCGGAAACGTCCGATATATAGGCGATGTATTTCCCGTCGGGCGACCATGTGGCCGAACGTTCGTGAGCGCCGGGAGTACGTGTAATGTTCTTCGTGACCCCCTGTTCGGCCGGGAGGTTAAATATCTCGCCGCGGGCGGTGACGACAACCCGTTTCCCGTCGGGCGAGAGGCTTGCCGAGGAGAAATATTTGCCGCCGTCCTTCGTTTCGCTTCGTGCATAGATGTTGTCGGAGGTAAGGGTAATGTTTACTTTTTCCGCTTTCCTCGTCGCCGGGTCAAGTTTGTAGATGTAACCGCCGTTTTCAAATACGATCAGCCGGCCGTTGGTGCTGGGGAATTTCACATCATAATCTTTGAAATCCGTAACCTTTGCCGTTTGTTTTGTAACGGTATTATAGACGAAAACGTTCATTGTGCGGTCGCGGTCGGAGAGGAAATATATCTCATCGTCCACCCACATGGGGAATATGTCTTGCGCCTCGTTATCTGTGATATTTTCGACGCTTTGCCTGTCTGCATCATAGATCCAGACATCATCGGCCATTCCGCCGCGGTAATATTTCCAAGTGCGGAACTCGCGCATCACGCGGTTATAGGCCAGTTTTTTACCGTCCGGCGAGAAGCTGCAGAAGCCGCCTTCCGGCAGGGGAATGGCTTTGGACAGGCCGCCTTCGCGGGTTGCGATATACAGTTTCCCGTCGAAACCGCTGCTTATACGGTTGCGGTAAACGATGCCGTTTCCGTCCGTTGTCCAGCATATTACGATGTTGTTAGGCCCCATGCGGTCGCCAAGGTCGTCCCGCTGGTTGGTCGCGGTATAAGTGAGGCGCAGGGGCTCGCCGCCTTCGGATGGAATCGTATAAACTTCGGTATTGCCGTCGTAGTGGCCTGTAAACGCAATCGTTTTGCCGTCGGGCGAAAACCGGGGGAACATCTCATATCCGACATGCGAAGTAAGACGCTTCGCTTCGCCTCCGTTCAGCGGCGTCTTATACAAATCGCCGGCATACGTGAATACTATTTCGGAACCGTTCGTCGATGGGAATCGCAATAACCTTGCCTCTTCCGCATTTGCCGTTACGAAGGCACAGGCCGCACATAACAGGCTGTTTAAAAAATTTCTCTGTCTCATAGTGAATTATGAATTAAAAATTAAAAATTAAAAGATATATGGGGGTTTGTTGTTATGAGCCGGGATCGCTTTGGCTCATTTTTATTTTCTTGGGAAATACATGACTGTTTCATACTTGCATACATTTTAATATTCGAACTCGGTTAATATCTTTTTTATATCGTTTATTTTCCGGTTGCGTTCCCATGAAAAAGTCCGGCTGCTCCGGTCCAGATATTCGAACAGGTACAGCGATTTTTCAAGAATCATACACTTTTCGGGGATATTCTTTTTGATAAGTCCGTCCTGATAGAGCAGTTCGGAAAGCATCTGTACCCTTGCCTGCGTGTCGCGTTCGTTCCGCCCTTCCTGTTCCAGACTGTCGAGTATAATTTCTTTTTCCATTTCATAAAAATGTTCCGCCGAACGGCGGAAAAACTGTTTATACATGTCATTAAACCGCTCCTGCACACGCGACGTGTCGGGGTCGTCCAAGTTTAACCGCATCATTTTTGCAATCGCATTGAAAAAATCCTGCAGAATACGCATTATGTAATCACGTTCAATCATAATTTCCCTGTCAAGCCGTCAAAGAAAAGTTCACGAAAGTTCGAGCATGCGCCGGATCGGTCTGACCGCGCGTTCGCGGATACCGGGGTCGACCGAAATCTCCGGCGTCTCGTCGCGCAGGCAGAGATAGAGTTTCTCGATGGTGTTCAGGCGCATGAAATTACATTCGTTGCAGGCGCATGTACTGTCGTTCGGCGGCGCGGGGAGAAACAGTTTTTCGGGGTTCTGCTTCTGCATCCTGTGGAGGATTCCGCTTTCCGTGGCTACGATGAACTGCGTTTTCGGCGACTGTCCCGTATATTTGAGCAGCGCCGCCGTCGAACCGATATAGTCGGCTATCGTCAAGACCGGCTGCTTACATTCGGGATGGGCGATCACTTCCGCCTCGGGATACGCTTTTTTAAGCGCCAGAATCTTTTCCGTCGAAAACTGTTCGTGGACATGGCATGCGCCATTCCAAAGCAACATCTGCCGTCCCGTGACGCTGTTTATATAATTGCCGAGATTCCGGTCGGGGCCGAAAATCAACTTCGCGTCTTTCGGGAACGTATCCACAATCTTACGGGCGTTCGTCGAAGTGACGACCACATCCGTCAACGCTTTCACCGCTGCCGTCGTATTTACATAAGAAATAACCTGATATCCGGGATGCGCCCTGACGAACGTTTCGAACTCACCGGCGCGGCAGCTTTCGGCCAGCGAACATCCGGCGTCCCGGTCCGGGATCAGTACTTTTTTCTCCGGCGAGAGGATTTTCGCCGTTTCTCCCATAAAATGCACGCCGCAAAGCACGATTATATCGGCTGCCGTCCCGGCCGCCCACTGTGCCAGCGCAAGGCTGTCGCCAACGTAGTCCGCAATATCCTGAATATCTCCCGTCTGATAAAAATGAGCCAGAATAACCGCATTTTTCTCCCTGCGCATCCGGTTAATTTCCGCAATAAAATCTACCTTCACATCCATAATCTTTATTTGTTTAACGATACAAATATAGTGCAAACAGGATGCAATACAAAATATACCCGTCTGTTTTTTATCGTTAATTCAAAAAACATTAAGCAAAAATAGTTGGTATATGAAAAAAAATAACTATTTTTGCCGCGAAAAAATCAAAATGTAAGCGAAATGGGAACAAATAAAATAATCGGAGAAAAGATTAAATGCGTCCGCGAGATGAAAAACATTTCCGTTGCAGAGATGGCGGAACGTTCGGGTCTGGCGGAAGAACAGATCATGAGGATTGAAGGGAACGAGGATTTTCCGTCGTTAGCCCCGTTGATAAAGATTGCACGCGTGCTCGGCGTCAGGCTCGGTACGTTCCTCGACGACCAGCAGGAACTGGGGCCTGTCATCTGCCGCAAAGCGAACCTGACGGACAGGGAAGGCATCGGATTTACGAACAATGCCACAACAAAACACAAATTTATGTCTTACCACGCGCTCTCGCAGGACAAATCGGGACGCCACATGGAACCGTTCCTCATTGACATAATGCCGACAAAAGATGCCGACTTCATTTTTTCAACGCACGAAGGCGAAGAATTTATCTATGTCATAGAAGGCATTATCGAAATTAATTACGGTAAAAACACGTATACGCTTGGGGAAGGCGACAGTATCTATTACGATTCCATTGTCGCTCATCATGTACATGCGGTAAATGACTCTTACGCCAAAATACTTGGAGTGATCTATACGCCGTATTAGTTGAGCGTGGATTTACGAATTATAACTTATATCTTATTTATGACTTACGAATTAAGCAACAGAACCCTTGGCGAATGGCTCGAACACTGGGCTGCCGTAACGCCCGACAAGGAATATCTCGTATATTCCGACCGTGACCTGCGATTCACGTGGAAAGAATTTAACCGGCGCGTGGACGATATGGCCAAAGGGCTTTTGTCTATCGGCGTGAAACGCGGTACGCATATCGGCATTTGGGCGACGAATGTTCCCGACTGGCTGACGTTTCTTTTTGCCGGCGCAAAAATCGGCGCCGTGCTGGTCACCGTCAATACGAGTTACAAGCAGAATGAACTGGAATTTCTCGTCAAGGATTCCGATATTCAGACCCTGTGCATCACCGACGGGATATTCGACGGCAGTTATGTCGACATGGTCTACACGATGCTGCCGGAACTGCGGGACAGCCAGCGCGGATATTTGCACAGCAAGCGTTTTCCCAAACTGCGGAATGTCGTATACATCGGGCAGGAAAAATACCGCGGCATGTACAACACGGCGGAAATACTGCTCCTCGGCAGTAATATCGACGATGAGGCCCTCCGGGAAGCAAAAAAACAGGTCAACTGCTTTGATGTGGTAAACATGCAGTATACGTCCGGCACGACCGGTTTCCCGAAAGGCGTGATGCTGACGCACCATAACATTGCGAACAACGGATATTTTACCGGCGAAGGAATGGGTTTCACGGCCGATGACAAATTATGTTGCTGCGTGCCGCTTTTCCACTGCTTCGGCGTGGTGCTGGCGTCCATGAACGTGTTGACGCACGGCTGTACGCAGGTGATGGTCGAGAAGTTCGACCCGCTGGTAGTGCTCGCGTCCGTTCACAAGGAGCGCTGCACGGCGCTGTATGGCGTGCCGACCATGTTCATCGCCGAGATGAATCATCCGATGTTCAACATGTTCGACCTCACATCGCTCCGAACCGGCATAATGGCCGGCTCGCTCTGCCCGATCGAAGTGATGCGCGCCGTGACGGAAAAGATGCATATCACGTACATAACAAGCGTCTACGGCCTGACGGAAAGCTCCCCCGGCATGACGCACTCCGTACTCGAAGATTCGTTCGAAGACCGCTGCACGACCGTCGGGCGCGAATATCCGCATACCGAAGTCAGCGTCATCGATCCCGAAACGGGGAAAGAATGTCCCGCCGGCGTACAGGGCGAAATGTGCTGCCGCGGATACCTCGTCATGAAAGGTTACTATAACAATCCCGAAGCCACGGCCGAAGTCATCGACCGGGACGGCCGGCTCCATTCGGGCGACCTCGGCATCAGGGACGAAAACGGTTATTACCGCATAACGGGACGCATAAAAGATATGATCATCCGTGGCGGTGAAAACATCTATCCGCGCGAAATCGAAGAGTTCCTGTACCATCTGGAAGGAATCAAAGACGTGCAGGTAGCCGCCGTACCGTCCCCCAAATATGGCGAGGAAGTAGG
>JAITDQ010000364.1 GCA_031282485.1 Tannerella sp.
TGGTAGGCGCTGTTATTGTGCGGGATAATCTGATTATCGGCGAGGGTTTTCACCGCTGTTACGGGGAAGCGCACGCCGAAGTGAATGCCATTGCATCCGTTCGCGATGAGGCTTTACTGCGCGACGCGACGATGTATGTCAGTCTTGAACCGTGTTCGCATTACGGGAAGACGCCGCCCTGCGCCAAACTTATCATACAAAAAGGCATCCCGCGTGTGGTCGTCGCCTGTTTAGACCCTTTTCCCGAAATAGCCGGCCGGGGCGTTAAAATGTTATGCGACGCCGGCGTTGAGGTTGTTACCGGCGTCATGGAACAGGAAGCCGTCCGTTTGAACCGTTTTTTTATGACCCTGCATAAAAAACGGCGGCCTTATATCATCCTTAAATGGGCGCAGAGCGAGGACGGCTTTTTAGACCGTAAAAGAAACGACCGTTCGGAAACGCCGGCGTTGCTGTCAACACCTGTTACGCGCATGATGGTACATAAACTGCGCTCGGAGGTTCAGGCTATCATGGTGGGAACGAATACGGCCGTTCTCGACAATCCTTCGCTGACGGTGCGTTACTGGACGGGACGCTCGCCATTGCGCATCACGATAGACAATGACCTGCGCATCCCGGATAACGCCCGTCTGTTCGACGGCAATCACCCCGTACTTGTTTACCGGAAGCAGAACGGCAAAGACGGGCAAAACGGTGATTCCTTCCCGGGAAAAAACTATGTAATCATAGATGATTCCGCAGATATGGCGGAAAAGATCGCGGATGATTTATACAAACGGAACATCGGTTCGTTATTAGTCGAAGGAGGGGCGCAGCTTCACCGTTCTTTTCTGGAAAAAGGTCTCTGGGACGAATTGATCGTGGAGACAGCTCCGGTAAGACTGGGCGGAGGCGTACCTGCCGTTGACTTCAGGCGTTATCCCGGCGTACGGCTGTCGGAAGCGAAGACCGTACCGTTTTTTTCGTCATGCAGCGGCAATTCTTCGTTAATAGAGGTGTATACGCATAATTGAGTTCTTAAAAATAAAGTGTTTTACCCTAAAAATTAGGCGTCTTACCCTAAAATAATATAAATAAATGTAGATATAGTGCCTAATAAAAAAAATGTTCTTACTTTTGCCCTCTCGAAAAAAGAAAAAATAGATGAGAAAGTTTAAGTTTTGCGGATTGCTGATTGCAGGATTAGCGTGTTTAATGTTTTCTTGCCTTGGCGATGGTGATACGACGATTGATGATTGGAATCTTAGCAATGCACAAATATCTTCGTTCTCGCTGTCGAATGACTCGATAGCGGGTTTGTCTGATGTAACGTTTACGATAGACCAGGTGAACGGGAAGATATTCAACAGGGATTCCATGCCGTATGGAACGGTCATAAGTGAGAAAGTTTTTTGTTCCATGGAGTTTGAGATTGGCGTACTCGGAGTGCTTATGGTCAGCCAATCGACGGGTGATTCCGTATACTGGACATCCGACACCGATTCTGTAGACTTCTCGTCGCCCGTGTTGATCACGGTTTATCCTTATAACAACGTTTCTTCCAAGATATACGAGGCAAAAATCAATATCCACCAGGTCGATCCCGATTCCATGGCATGGGAACTTTATTCCGGTTTGATTTCCGGAAAATCTTTTCAGGACATGAAAGTGATACTCTATGACGATGCTTATTATATGTATGTGTCGGAAGGGAATCTTTTTTATCTGTATAAAACGGATGAGGCGGATTTAAAAAATTGGACGGAGACGGCGTTGTCCGGTTTTCCCGGTAAAGCCGTGATATCCGGGATTACGGAATGGGAAGGCGTGCTGTATGTGGTTGATACGGAGGGTTTACTGTACCGCTCTTCCGACGGACAGACGTGGTCGCAGGTTGTAAATGCTCCTTTTGTAAAAACGCTGTTGGGCTTTGTACCGGAAAACCGTACCGGAAGCGAAGCCGTGTTATCCGCCATTTTGAAAGTAGACGAAACATTGCAGTTTGCCGCAATGAATAAAGATGCGGAATGGCGGACGGGAAGCGAAGTGCCCGCATCATTTCCGCTGTCCGGCTTCGGCACGTTGAATTACGAGATGATGTATCAGCCTTATCTGGCGGTATCTTCCGGCCGTGACGGCACGGGCACGCTGTCAAATGTCTTATGGTCGACGACGGATGGTCTGTTCTGGATTCCGGTTACAAAACAAGAGGCGACATTTCCGGCATGTGAAGGCGCCGCGCTGTTTTATTATGATGATATGTTTTATGTGGCGGGAGGTATCGACGAATCGGGAACGGGGCTAAACGAACTCTATTATTCGAAAGACAGAGGCGTCAGCTGGTGGCAGGATACGGTTCATGTAATGCCCGAAGATTACAGGAGAGGCTTTTCTTCGGTTGCAGTGGATAAAAATAATTTTGTGCTGCTTTTCGGAGGAAAGGCGGCGAGAAATACGAATGTTTTGAACGAATTGTGGCGCGGACGGATTAACCGTCTCGGTTTCGGAAAAGATTAGGCAAAAGACCGGAAGTCGGCGTAAAATATAATTTTATGCATCTTTTTTCGTTAGAAGGAAAGGTCAAAGGTTTTTTGTTAAACTAAGGAAAGATGAATCTAACTTTTTTTCGGCGAACAGGCTTTATTTTATTTATGTGTCTGTCTTTTTTCAAAACAGAGGCGCAGGAATATCTGTACGAAATAGGAGGTATGCTTGGGGGAGCGTTTTATATGGGCGATGCCAATAAAAATGCCGTGTTCAGGAATATGAACCCCTCGGCAAGCGTTTTGTTCCGTTACAATGCCAATTTCCGCGTCGCTTTTAAGGCGAATCTTGCCTGGGCGCGCGTTACCGGATCGACGAAAGGCCTTGAGAATGTTTTTCCCGACAATGCGCAGGCTGATTTCGACCGGAATGTGATGGATCTGGGCGGACAGGCGGAATTTAATTTCTTCCCGTACAGCGATAAATATCCGTATCTGTACACGAAACGTATTGCACCGTATATATTGGGAGGCTTGGGACTGTCGGCCGCCCCCGGTAACGGAGGGACGTTTTTCAGCCCTCATATTTCGGTCGGTACGGGAGTTAAATATAAATTAAAAAACCGCATAAATATTGGTGCGGAATGGTCTGTTCGCAAATTGTTCGGGGACGGGCTTGATGTAAACGGAGGAAATGACCTGCTGGACAATCCTTACAGGATAAGGAGCAGTCCCTGGAAAAATAAAGACTGGTACTCCATGTTGGCAATTTCGGTATCGTATGATTTCGGTCTTCGCGACTGTAATTGCAACAGGAAAGATATGAACGGAATATATTAGGCGTTGATAAAATGTCATTGATAGGAGAAATAGATAAAAGTAAACTGCCGCAACATGTGGCTGTCATTATGGACGGGAACGGACGCTGGGCTAAAAGCCTCGGCCGGGATCGGAGCGAGGGACATCGTGAAGGCGTCGTCTCGGTGCGCAAGGTCGTGGAAGCCGCGGTTGCAATAGGGCTTAAATACCTGACCGTATATACTTTTTCTACGGAGAACTGGAGCCGCCCCGACGAAGAAGTCAAAGCGCTGATGTCCATTATGGTGGCGGCTATACACCGCGAAACGCCGGATTTGATGAAAAATAATGTCCGCTTAATGGCTATCGGAGATATGATGCGTTTGCCCGGCGACGTCCGCGACACACTGTCGGAATGTCTCGAAAAAACATCGGTCAATACCGGGACGACGCTGGTGCTGGCGCTTAGCTATTCTTCCCGGTGGGAAATCGTCCGGGCAACGAAATGCATAGCGGAAAGTGTACGGGAGGGAAAAATTGATTCCGAAGACGTGGATGAAACGTTTTTTTCCTCATACCTTACAACACGTGACATCCCTGACCCTGACCTGCTGATAAGAACCGGCGGCGAAAAACGGATAAGCAATTTCCTGCTGTGGCAGCTGTCTTATGCGGAATTATATTTTACGGACATTTACTGGCCTGATTTCAGAGAGAATGAATTTTATGAATCCATATTGTCTTACCAGCAAAGAGAGAGACGTTTCGGCAAGACAAGTGAGCAAATAACTAAATCCTGAAGTATGGATAAAAAAATACTGTTACTTTTTACATTTTTGAGCGTTTCTTTTTGGGGATTATCGCAAAACGCCGACACCATACCACCGGTGGCGAACGTTGTTGCCGATACGACGATGTTGAATATTCAGGATACGATTCCGGAAAGTGAAGTCCCGGAAATCACGTATATGTTTGTTCAAAAGAAATATAAAATCCAGGACATTAAAGTTAGCGGAGCTACTAACTACGACGATTTCGTGCTGATCGGATTCTCCGGTTTGAAGGTCGGCGATGAAGTAAGTGTCCCCGGCGATGAAATCACGGATGCCGTAAACCGTTTCTGGCGTCAGGGTTTGTTCTCCGACATAAAAATCCTTGCCTCGAAAATAGAGGACGACAAGGTATGGCTTGAAATACGCCTCCGACCGCGTCCCCGCATCTCGGAAATCAGCTATAACGGCGTTAAAAAAGGCGAACGTACCGACCTCGATACAAGGCTGAACCTGCGTAAAGGCCACCAGATTACGCCCCACGTCATCGACCGGGCAAAAATACTCATAAAAAAATATTTCGACGACAAAGGATTTAAAAACGTCGACGTGGACATTGTGGAAAAGCCTGTTCCCGGCAAGGACGGAGAAGTCGACATCAGCGTAAATATCAATAAAAACGAGAAAACAAAAATACAGAAGATCTATTTCATCGGAAACGAAATGCTTACCGACTTCCAGCTCCGCAAGGCAATGAAGAAGACGAATGAACGTTTTGACCTGAAGGAACGCTTCCGGAACAGCTGGCTCGAACTGTTCAGCACAAAAAAGTTTACGTCCGCAGAATACGATAATGACAAGAAAAATCTTATTGATAAATATAACGAATTTGGATATCGTGACGCCGTTATCACGGCCGACAGCGTTGTGCCGTATAACGAAAAACGCGTTAATATTTACCTTTCGATAGACGAAGGACAGAAATATTTTCTTAAAGACATCCGCTTCGTAGGTAATACGAAATATCCTTCCGACTATCTCGAAGCCGTGCTGAATATGAAGCCCGGGGATGTGTACAACCAGAAAAAACTCATAGATCGCATGTATTCGGACGAAGATGCGGTGATGAACGTATATTCGAATAACGGATATATGTTTGTGCAGGCCGATCCGGTGGAGGTCGACGTCAATAATGATTCCATCGCCCTTGAAGTGCGAATCGTGGAAGGCCCGCAAGCTACGATCAACAGAGTTGTCATCAACGGAAACGACCGCCTGTACGAGGATATTGTCCGCCGGGAACTGCGTACGAAACCGGGCGATCTGTTCAGCCGCGACGCTTTGATGCGCTCCCTGCGCGAACTTGCGCAAATGGGACATTTTGACCCGGAAAACATGAAACCCGATTTCAGCACCAACCCCGATAACGGAACGGTAGACCTGATCTATAATCTTACGTCCAAAGCAAACGACCAGATCGAATTTTCTCTCGGCTGGGGACAGACGGGTATCATCGGTAAACTCGGACTGAAATTCACCAATTTCTCCATGAAGAATTTGATGAATACGAAAACATATAAAGGTATCATCCCCCAGGGCGAAGGCCAGACGCTCAATATCAGCGGACAGACAAACGCCCAGTATTACCAGGCATACAGCGTTTCGTTCCTTGACCCCTGGTTTGGCGGCAAACGGCCGAACTCGCTGTCGCTCAGCGCATATTTCTCCCGGTATACGGATATAAACACCCGGTATTATAATCAAATGCAAAGCAATATGTACAACAGCCTTTACAGCAATCCTTATTATGGTTACGGTTACGGTTCGGGATACGGCTATGGATATGGTAGCGGCTATGGTTATGATTATGGTAACTATTACGAAAGCGCTTATGATAAGAGCAAGTATATGCAGATTCTCGGCGTGTCCGCAGGATACGGTAAACGCCTCAACTGGCCGGATGACTATTTCCAGTTTATGGCGACGCTGAATTATCAGGTGTATATGCTGAATAACTGGTCGAGCGCTTCTTATATGTTGGGCTTGTCGGAAAACGGTAACTATCATGACGTTAATCTGGAGCTTGTTCTCCAGCGTAACTCGATTGACAATCCGCTTTATACGCGTTCCGGTTCGCAGTTCATGCTTTCGGGGACAACGACGCTGCCTTATTCGCTGTTCGACGGCAAGGATTATAAAAATATAACTTCCGATGCGGTAAAATATAAGCTGGTGGAATATTACAAGATGAGGTTCAAGAGTAAAGTGTTTATACCGCTCTTGCCTTTGCCGCAGTATGGCGGCCCGCAACGGACGCCGGTACTCATGTCGCGTGTTGAAGTCGGCTGGATTGGCGATTACAATCAATACAAGAAGTCTCCGTTCGGAACTTTCTACGTGGGAGGCGACGGAATGACGGGCGGTTACAGCTATTATCAGGAAACGGTTGCGCTGCGGGGATACGATAACGGTGCAATAGCCGGGAATAACACGGCGATGCCTAATGCCCGTGCATATTCGCGTCTGTCGCTCGAATTGCGCTACCCGCTTATACTCGAACCTTCCAGTACGATTTACGCACTTGTTTTCGGCGAAGCCGGAGATGCGTGGAACGGCATGTCCGATTTCAGTCCGTTTAACCTGAAACGTTCGGCCGGCGTCGGAGTACGCATCTTCCTGCCCATGATCGGCCTTATGGGTATTGACTGGGCGTATGGATTCGACAGACCTTACGGTTCCAGTCAAAGAGGAGGCGGAAACTTCCACTTCATACTGGGACAGGAATTTTAACTTTGCCGGATTATGGAAGTCTAAGAGAGGAAACATTTTAAATTATATAAGTATGAAACGAGTATTTTTAATATTAAGTACGGTATTGTTTTGCTCACTGGCAACAACCACGATGGCGCAGAAATTTGCGCTTATAGATATGGAATATATATTAAAAAATATTCCGGCGTATGAAATGACGAACGAACAGCTTAGCCGGCTTTCCGAAAAATGGCAGGGCGAGGTTGATGTATTGCTGCAGGAAGCGCAAAATATGTATAAAACGTATCAAAGCGAACTTGTGTTTCTTTCCGCAGAGATGAAATCCAAACGCGAAGAAGAAATAATAAAGAAGGAACAGGAAGCGCAGGAACTGAAACGGAAGTATTTCGGAGCGGAAGGCGAACTGTACAAAAAGCGTGAAGCACTGATGAAACCGATTCAGGACGAGATTTATGAAGCCTGTAAGGCGATATCGGAAGACAAAGGATATCAGGTAATTATTGATCGCGCATCGGCAATGAACTTCATTATTTATGCTTCTCCGAAAATAGATATTAGTAATGAAGTTCTTGCAAAATTGGGATATTCAAAATAATTGTTTTATCTTTGCGCACTTTGTTTTACGAATGGAATAACTAATTAATTAAATAAGAATGAACATGAAAAATTTTATCGTATCAGTATTGTTGCTTCTTCCATTGGGACTGGCAGCTCAAGAAGTGAAAATAGCCGTAGTTAATTCACAGGAATGTTTTAACCTTCTGCCTGAACTTTCGGAAGTAGAAAAGGAATTATCAACTTTCGCCAAACAGTATCAGGATGCAATGAAGGGAATGGAAGATGAATATAATCGTAAATTTGCGGATCTGACTGCACAGAATGATTCGTTAACGGAAAATATTCGGGTGCTTCGCATGCAGGAGATTCAGAGCATTCAAGACCGTATGGAAAATTTTGCGCCGATGGCAAGGGAAGAAATTAATAAGAAACAGGAAGCATTGATCGCTCCGTTGTGGGAGAAAATACAAAAGGCGATTAATGAAGTGGGTGAAGAAAACGGTTATACTTACATCCTGAACCCCCAAGCCGTAGTATTTAAAGGCAGCCATGCGATTGATGCGACGGATAAGGTAAAGGCTAAATTGGGATTGAAATAAACTATACATAATTTTCGTTTTTTTAGAATTAGAATTGTTAATACTATTATTGAGGATGCCTGTACCTTGGGGGACAGGCATCCATTGTTTTTACAGCCATTTTTTATGAACGTGAACGGAAAATCTCCTTTGGGAATATTTGATTCGGGCTACGGAGGCCTGACAATCTTCGAGCACATACGCCGGGCGCTGCCGGAGTATGATTACATATACCTTGGAGATAACGCCCGTGCGCCATACGGAACACGTTCTTTCGAAATCGTTTACCGGTTTACCCGCCAGGCGGTGATTCACCTGTTCCGCGAAGGATGCCCGCTGGTTATACTTGCCTGTAATACCGCTTCGGCAAAGGCGTTGCGCACGATACAGCAGACAGACCTTCCCGTATCGGACGACCCGTCCCGCCGGGTTTTGGGAATCATCCGCCCGACGGTGGAAATACTCGGCTCCCTGAGCAAGACGCGGCATATCGGCATTATGGGAACGGCCGGAACAGTTTCCTCGGGTTCGTATACGCTGGAGATTGACAAACTTTATCCGGATATGACCGTGACCGGCGAATCGTGCCCGATGTGGGTGCCGCTTGTGGAAAACAGGGAACACGACAGCGCCGGAGCGGATTATTTTGTCCGCAAGCACATAGAACACATATTCTCCGCCGATCCGCAGATCGACACACTGGTGCTTGGCTGTACGCATTACCCGCTGCTCGAAGCCAAGATACGCAAGTATTTACCCGACGGCGTCCGCCTGTTTTCCCAGGGACACTGTGTGGCGGAAAGCCTGAAAGACTACCTCGTGCGTCATCCTGAAATGTCGAGCCGGCTGTCGAAGAACGGCGAGCGCCGGTTCATGACAACCGAATCGGCGGAAAAGTTTTCGGAGGCAGCCTCGCTCTTCCTGAATCGTCCCGTAAATGTGGAACGGGTAGTTTTGACGGACGACTGACACGGCATGATTCGACAAATAAATATAAATTATCACATGAAA
>JAITDQ010000376.1 GCA_031282485.1 Tannerella sp.
TTCGCCGTTGAGCCATGTTATGACGTTGTCGCCCTGCACTTTTATGCGCATCGTGTTCCAGTCGCCTTCTTTGAGGATGTTTTCCTTTTCGTCGGGGATTTGAACCAGCCATCCGCGTCCGTATGATTCGTAGATGCCGCCCGTGTCATGGTTTTTCGGGGCGACTTCGACTTGCCAGCCGTTTACTTTGACGTCTTTTTCGATGAAAGAGCGTATGAATACGCCGGAATTGCCGTCCGCTTCCTGTTTAAATTCGAGCGTAAGGTCGAAATCATCGTAATATTCGCGTGTTGCAAGGTAGCCGTATCGTTTGTCGGGGCCGCTTTCGCAGATCAGGAGGCCGTTTTCGACAAACCATTTCTCCGTCCCGTAGGCTTCCCAGCCCGTCAGGTCGACGCCGTTGAACAGGCGGACTTCTTTTGTCCGGCGCGGCAATTCCCGGATTTTTATGTTGCGGAACGACGCGGGATAACCGTGGTCTTGCAGGCAAATGACGCCTTTTTGAGCCAGTCCGTATTCCGGCGCATGCGCCCATTTGCCGCTGTTTTTACGTGCGAACCAGTCGTCCGTCCAAGCTTCAAACTCAAGTATTTTAACGCCGTTGAGCCAGTGTTCTACGTGTCCGTTGTCGAAAACGATTTTTGAGTTGTTCCATTTGCCGGCCGGGTTTACTTTCATCAGGCTTTTGTCGGGCAGATACATTGCGTAGTCGACGCCCAGCTTTTGCCATTCTTCCAACGCTTCCGGGAAGTTCGGTTCGTCTATCAACTGATATTCGGGGCCGGTGACATAAGGCACTTTAAACACGGGATTTTCCACAACATGATAGAGCATGCCGCTGTTACCTCCTTTGGAGAGTTTCCAGTCCCACGACAGTTCGAAATTTTCGTATTCCTTTTCCGTGACGATATATCCGTCGGAATCGCTGCCGTCGCCTTTCGCCTGTATGCAGCCGTCCACGACATGCCATGGCTGTGTGAGCGCCGGTTTGTTATAGTCTTTCCAGCCGTTCATCGTTTCCCCGTCGAAGAGCAACGTCCAGCCTGCGGATTTTTCCTGTTCGGTCAGGACGTTGTGCCGTTCTTTACAGGATGTAGCAGATAATAATATACATGCAACAAGTACAAGATTGCATAATCCGGTTTTTTTCCCTTTTGAATACATAATGATTTCTTTTTAAAGTTTTAATTAAGGTGCAAATATAATCTTTTTTTAGTTTTCCATCGTGATTGCCAGCGAAAATATACTGATTTTTATTTCCGGTATTTCCAGCAATGCTTCGATACAGGCAGAGGTGGTCGCTCCTGTCGTTATTACGTCGTCGACAAGAAGGACATGTTTCCCGAAGAGGCTTTCCGTATCTGTCGGTTTAAAAATTTTTTCCACATTGACGTGGCGTTCGTAGACCGATTTGCGGGTTTGCGATACGGTATACGCAATACGTTTTATCGATGTCCTGTCGACGCTGCATCCGTAAACGGAAGATATTCCGTTGGCGATAAGTTCGGACTGGTTATATCCGCGTTTTTTCTCTTTATCAGGATGCAGGGGCACGGGGATTAGGGTGTCGACAGATGCGTAAAAGCCGGCATCTTTCAGTTCAATTGCCGCGATGCGCCCTAAATATTCCGCCAATGATTTGTTCCCGTAATATTTGAATGAATGTATCAGTCGCTGCGCTTTTCCGTCTTTTTCGAAAAACAGGAACGCCGTCACTTCGTTTACCTGCGGGAATCCGGCGAATAATGCCCGCGCCGGATTGCCTTTGTTGGTATGATAGCAGGTTTCAGGCAGGTTTTGCAGGCAATTCAGGCAAATATGCCGTTCGTGTTCGATGAGCGGATTCCGGCATAAGATGCATGAACGCGGATAAAACAGGTTTATAAAATTATTCAAAAGTTGTATCATCATAATCCATATTGCCGAGTAAATCTTTCAGTATTTTAATAATAAGAGGATGCTCAAACCCGCGCGACGAAGCGAAACGGTATAATTTTTGAAAAACCTCCTGCGCCGAACGTCCTTTCACGGAACGCTTTTTGCTTTTGAGCAAACCGGTTAAAACGGATAAATATTCGTTTTCGTCAATGGCGTCGAAGGCTTCCGAATAAGTTTCGGGTTTTATATGCTTCTTTTTGAGTTCATAGCCTGTTTTTATGCGCCCCCAGTGATTAAATTTTAATTTGTCGTTGACGAAACTGCGGCAAAAGCGTCGTTCGTCGATAAACTTTTCCCGCAGGAGGCGGTCTATTATCCGGTTCTCCGCCTCTTCCGTCAAGCCGGCGGTTTTTATCTTTTTCCTTACGTCGTCGATACATCGTTCCGCCTGGGAACAGTATCCTGCCATAACGGCCAGCAATTCGGTTTCCGTTTTCATTCCGTTTTCAATTTTTTTGCAGTGACAAACCTGTTTTTACCGGACAGGTCGCGTATGATTTCCGTCCCGGCAAATCCTTTATCATGTAACATTTCAATAATGAGCGTGTCACACGCGGGATTTATTTCAAAATAAATCACACCACAGGATGAGAGTTTTTCCCGGGCAAAACCGGCTATCGCCTTATAGAACAGCAACGGGGCTTCGTCGGGAACAAACAGCGCGTTGTGAGGTTCGTAGTCGAGTACGTTCGGATGCATCGCCTGCCGTTCGCTGTTTTTGACGTAAGGCGGATTGCTTACTATGATATCGAAATCACCGGTTATAATCGAACCGGCCGAAGCGGTGTCCAGTATGTCCGATTGCAGGAAGCGGATGACGGTTTTATTCAGCAGGGCATTCGTCCGGGCTGTTTGCAGCGCCGGTTCCGAGATGTCCGTTGCCGTCACTTCGGCATGGGGTATGTGTTTGGCCAGCGCAATGGCGATGCATCCGCTGCCGGCGCCGATGTCCAGTATTTTAGTCCGCGAATCATTCGAAACACGTTTTGCCGAAGTCGATTTTATGATTAAGTCAACAAGTTCTTCGGTTTCGGGGCGCGGTATCAGGACGGAAGGGTTTACTTTCATCGGGAGGCTGTAAAATTCCGTTTCTCCTAAAATATACTGTACAGGCTCCTGTTTTTTCAGTCTTTCCGTAACCGCATAAATCCGTTCTTTTTCGTTTTCGGGAATTTGCTCGTCTTTGCATAAAATTTGCCGGCTATAGGACAGTCTGCATACGTATGAAAATATCAGGCGGATGAAACTGCTTATTTCTTCCGGAG
>JAITDQ010000009.1 GCA_031282485.1 Tannerella sp.
GTATTCACCTGATCGGCCGGAAGGTTATGACCAAGGTCTTTGGTGTATACTACGCCGTTGAAACCGATCGTGGCATGAAACAGACCGGTCACCACGTTGTAGCCTTCGCTTACAGCCAGTGCACATTCCCGAAGGAATAACTGTACAAAGGCTTTACCGTTTACGTTTTTCGTTGCAATTTCCTTTTTTTCCAAGCGGGCGATAATGTCGTCTTCGTAGAGCGTACCGAGAATATCCGCACGCAGATAATGAGCGTTGTTTGCATTTTTTGTAAGCTTATTCGGATAAGCTTTCGTTTTAATTGTTGTCATAGAAAAAATATTTAAAGGGTTGAACAATTGATTGATTGAATATACTGTTGAAGAAGACATTTTTTGAAATGCCCTCATTTTTAAAACGTGTGAATTTCAAATGGCCGTAACTGCATGCGGAAGGGATTTCGGCAGGAACGGCCGCCGGATTCGGATTCATACACAAAACCGGTTTGTGCAAAATATGTGTGATATGAAAAAATTCCGAAGTGATTCCTTCGAAAAATGATACCGCGTTTTGTTGTTTGGAAGATTTATTTTCTGTAAAAAATTGCGCGCGTACGCGTGCTTTAGTTAAATAATGTTTACGTCTGCTCGTCTCTCTCTCTCTCTGCAAGAATCGTGCCAAATCCTCCCGATGAAAGGATTAAATTACAATTTACAGCGATATTTGTTAAGAGAAAATTCATAAACTGTGTTTTTAAATATTATACAATAACGGAGGCGAAGATACAAACCTTTTTCGAGTGAAAAAATATTTTCGCAAAAAAAATAACCTCATTATAGATATTTAACTATTTCCTCACCTGTTCCTATCTAAAAAAGGAAGAGGTTTCTTCGAGCAAATTAAATAACAATTACATGTTATTGCGTACATTAACACTTAAAAAGCCTTTTTAACCGCGCCTTTTGCGCCTTCTTTCGTAAAAACCGGTTTTTATATTTCAATATCAACCCGACACCCCTGTCCTTATCGAAAACATTCTTCCGGGATTGCGAATATACGGCGCCTATACGTTTATATATGTCATCATCACCGAAGAGGCGGGCAAAGTTCCGGCACCCCTTCTCCGGCCCGACGGACATAAATTTCATCCGGTTCACGTCCACCAGTATAAACGTGTATTCCCCGGAAGCCCGGTCATTGCGAATCAAAATATTGCCGGGGGAATAATCCAGATGATATATTCCGGCATCGTGCAATGCTGCGGAATACCGCGCAAACGCGTCAATCAGGTTTTCATTTCCGGCAAGAGGCCCGAAATAATACTCGCGAATCTCCCGCACATTACAACATTGCAGGCTTACATAATAACTGTCGGAAAGCAATCCGCCCTCCTTAATTTCCACATAGCCGACCGCCTCTGCCGCACAAAATCCTTTTTCAAAAATACGCAGTGTATGATAATAAGACCTGAACGCTTTCGATTTCACGAAAAACGTATAGATGATACGATTTAAAAAACGGGGCTTATGAAATCTTTTAACATTAAGAACCAGCCCGTTATCAAGCTGAAACACTTTGATAAAATTCCTTTTCCTGTAAAGAATTTCCCCTCCGTCTTCAAACAAAAGCGGCAAGTTCTCTATCCAATCGCGCAAATATTCATACCGGGGATTTACTGTTGCCTTCATAACCGCCGCAAATAACCGTCAATTTTATCCACAATCCGTTCCGGCGTGATTTCATTCATACAAGCCCAGTCCCCGCGATAGCAGGGTTTATTCCCATATATTGAACAGGGACGGCACGGCAAATCAACCTGTACGGCAAGGTCTTCACGCTGATGATAACCGTAGAATCCGGCATACGGATGTGTGGCGCCCCAAATGGAAATGACTTTCGTGCCGACAAGCGAGGCAAAATGCATGTTTGCAGAATCCATACAGACAAGGAGATCGAGTTTGCCGATAAGGGGCAGTTCCTTGTCCAGCGTATAACGCCCGGCAACGTTCCGGGTATGTGCATATTCCTTTTCCCACCTGTCTAAGACAGCCTTTTCCCCGTCGCGTCCGCCAAACAGGAAAACCGTTATATCGTCCCGTCCGGACAGTATTTCTACAACTTTCTCCATTTTTTCCACCGGATAAACCTTCCCCCTGTGCTTTGCAAACGGGGCGATACCGACCCGGTAGCCTTCCTTATTCTCCGCCACGAAGCGGATTGCCGTGTCGTCAACCGGATGTTTCTCATATAAGGAAACAAACGTTTCCTCAAAATGAAATCCGGCCGCATGAAACACCTCCGCATAGCGCTCCGTTACCGGGCGCAACCGGCGGATTTCTTTCGGCGGACGTCCGGTAAGAAGCCTGCGTTCCCTGCGTCCCTTGTCAATTTTAAAAATCCGCTTGCCGCTCAGCCGGAAAATCACATCGACAATCCGCGAACGGATGACGCAATGCAGGTCAAGCACCATATCAAACTTATATTTCCTCAGGATGAAAGCGTACCGCAGAAAACCGAATAACGACTTTTCCGTATTCCGGGTATTGATACCCATTACATTTACATTCGGCGGACGATTGATAAAAAGCGGCATAAGAAAAGTCTGCGTAAACATGGTAAACGAATCATCCGGATTCGCCTCCGCCGCAGAATAGACGACGGGAATCGTCATGGCGACATCCCCGATCGCAGAAAGCCTTATGACCAGTACCTTAGACATTTATTCTTATTTTTTACCGTACAGTACGGGGTTCAGTGAAGGATCATTATACATTTTCATTTGCCTGTAAACCTTCATATATTTGTGTCCGTCTTTGATATCATCCAGCAATTGATCCAGCGCAAGGGATAAATCCTTTCGCTGTTCCAGCAAAACGGACAGTTTCTTTTCACACGCTTCAACATGTTCGGCCGTCACATCCGTACGCCGTGTTTCCTGTTGCATGTGGTATATCTTCAACACGAGGATAGACAGCCGGTCGACAGCCCATGCCGGACTTTCCGTATTGATTTTCGCATCCGGTAAAATCTCTACATTTCTATACAGGTCAAAAAAATAACTGTCGATAAGTTCCACCAGATCCGTCCTGTCCTGATTGGACTTGTCTATCCGGCGCTTTATCGCCAGCGCCTTTACCGGATCAATATCCGGATCGCGTACAATATCTTCAAGATGCCACTGTACCGCGTCAATCCGGTTTTTAAGATACAGATAATATTCTATACTCCCCTCCCTGTAAGGATTCCCGACAGGCGCGTCAACATCGTCCGTCCTGTGATAGTCATCCGTCGCCTTTTCAAAAACGGAGTAACATTTCTCGCTGAATTTTTCCATATATATTCAAAATAAAGGTCAAAGGTAATAAAAAAAGTAATATGCCGGAAATCGCATGCCGTTTTTACGTCAAAAAAATTTCCGTCCCCCGTCTCAAACGCTCCCGATGCCGGTTTTTTTTATATCCGCGAAAGCAGCTCTTCTATCACCCGGGGATAATGCCTGTATTCCAGTTCATGCACTTTCGCGGCAACATCATCCGCCGTATCCGACGGCAAAACGGGACAGTCCGCCTGAAAAACAATTGCGCCTTCGTCATAATGCTCATTTACATAATGAATCGTTATCCCCGTCCGCGTCTCCCCGGCCGCAACAACCGCCCGGTGGACATAATCGCCGTACATCCCTTTCCCCCCGTATGCGGGTAATAATGACGGATGAATATTTATTATCCTCTCAGGATACGCACGGATAATATCCGCAGGAATCCTTAGCAGAAATCCCGCCAGAACGATAAAATGCGTTTCGTATTCGGACAGTTTTTGCAGAATCAAATTTCCTTCGTTAAACTCCACATTCGTGAAAACAAACGAAGGAACGCCCAACCGTTCCGCCCTTTCATGAACCCCGGCGTCGGGCTTATTTGATAAAATGACCGCAACACGAATCCTCGCACTGTCATGGAAGCGCCTAATCACATTTTCGGCATTAGAGCCTGATCCTGAAGCAAATACAGCAATATTTTTCATCTCTTTCATTTCTGTTTTTATGCACATATTTTAAAAATATGTGCTGTTTTCGATATTTTTCGCATTGAATATTTGTTTTATCTGCAAAAATATATGTTCCTTTGCACCGCAAAAATAAAAAATATTACGTATTTAGTATTAATTTAAATCTTAAAATTATGTCTGATGTAGCATCTCGCGTAAAAGCGATTATTGTTGACAAATTGAGTGTTGAAGAATCTGAAGTTACTAACGAAGCGAGCTTCACCAATGATTTGGGAGCAGACTCTCTGGACACAGTTGAGTTGATCATGGAATTTGAAAAGGAATTCGGTCTTTCTATTCCGGATGACCAGGCTGAAAAAATTTCTACTGTCGGAGACTCCATTGCTTATATTGAAGCTAACATGAAGTAATTTGATCTGTATGGAATTAAAAAGAGTTGTAGTAACGGGTCTCGGCGCCATCACACCATTAGGCAACAGTGTCGCGGAAACGTGGCAGGCATTGATCAGTGGAGTAAGCGGTGCAGGACCTATTACTCGCTTTGACACTTCAAAGTTTAAGACACGGTTCGCCTGTGAAGTAAAAAATTTTGATCCGTTAGCTTATTTCCCGGATAAGAAGGACGCCCGCAAATGCGATTTACATGCCCAGTATGCCATCGCCTCGGCTCAGGAAGCCGTCGCCGACGCAAATCCGGACTTGGAAAAAGAAGATAAAGACCGTATCGGCGTTATCTTCTCTTCCGGAATCGGGGGCATCTATTCGTTTCAGGAAGAAGTAATGGGATACAGCGACGAGCGCGGGCCGCGTTTCAATCCGTTTTTCATACCCAGAATCATTGCGGACATATCCGCCGGACATATCTCGATGAAATATGGTTTTCGCGGGCCGAATTTTGCAACGGTTTCGGCGTGCGCCTCGTCGACCAATGCGATTGGCGATGCGTTCAATTATATCCGGCTCGGAAAGGCGAACATGATCGTAACGGGAGGCGCCGAGGCGCCGATCTCGCTTGTCGGAGTTGGAGGATTCAATGCGATGAACGCCCTGTCGACACGCAATGATTCGCCGGAAACGGCTTCCCGTCCGTTCAGCAACAGCCGCGACGGTTTTGTCATGGGCGAAGGCGGCGCATGTCTCATTCTCGAAGAAATGGAACACGCTCTTGCCCGCGGTGCGCGAATCTATGGGGAAATCGCAGGCTCGGGAATGTCGGCCGACGCATACCACCTGACAGCATCGCACCCGGAAGGACTGGGCGCCATACTTGTCATGCGCAATGCGCTCGAAGACGCGGAAATGAAACCGGAGGATATTGATTATATTAATGTACACGGGACGTCTACGCCCGTCGGCGATATATCGGAAGCCAAAGCGATAAAGGAAGTTTTCGGCAGTCACGCGTTTAAACTGAATATAAGCGCGACCAAATCAATGACCGGCCACATGCTCGGCGCAGCAGGAGCTCTCGAAGCAATAGCCTGCGTACTGTCCGTATACAACGATGTGGTTCCGCCTACTATTAATTATACGGAAGGTGATAATGACCCCGAAATCGACTATAACCTGAACTTTACGTTCAACAAGGCTCAGAAAAGAACCGTCAATGCGGCGCTTTCGAACACGTTCGGTTTTGGCGGTCATAATGCAAGTGTTATTGTTAAAAAATTCAAGAAATAAGGTGATTTTCAAGCGCATACGCAAATGGATAAGGCTCTTTAAATTAAAAAACAAAGAGCCTTATTTGTCTTTGTATGATTTTCTCGGTTTTTATCCCGAGAATATCGAACTCTACGAGCAGGCTTTTGTTCACCGTTCCATCCCTCCGACTCAGGACAGGAAACCGGGAAATAACGAACGCCTTGAGTTTTTAGGAGATGCCATTTTAGATGCTATCATCGCGGATATTGTATTTAAGCATTTCCCCAACAAAAAGGAAGGTTTCCTCACAAACACGCGTTCGAAAATAGTACAGCGCGACAGCCTCAATCACATAGCCCTGAAATTGGGCATCGATGAAAAAGTCACCTCCATGCCGTATGCCGTTACCCACCATAAATATATGTACGGCAATGCGCTCGAGGCGCTGATCGGAGCCATTTACTTGGATCAGGGATACGAATGTTGCCGTAAATTTATAAAGGAACGCGTCGTTGATAAACACATTTCGTTAGACAAGCTGGCAAGTCGCGAAGTAAACTTCAAATCCCGCCTCCTTGAATGGGGGCAGAAGACAAAACTCCAGATCGAATTTGACCTCATCGAAACGTTTACGGACGAAGACGGGAATCCGGTCTTTCAGACAAGCGTGTCGCTGGAAGGAACACCGCTTGGCATCGGAATCGGAAGCACCAAAAAAGAATCCCAGCAGATTGCGGCAAAAAATGTAATCAAAAAGATAAACCGGGACAAGGATGTCCAGCGACTGATAGAAGGTCTTAAAGATCAGCATACTTAATGCGCGAACATAAGCCCTTTATATTCCAAACGAAATACCTATATTTACGCCTTTCTTTATAAGGTCATGGTCGACAGGGACTAACTTTGTTTTACCGGCCACTTCGGAAAGGGGGATGGAATCCACATCGTTTCCTCTTATACAAACCATACGTCCGAAAGATTTCTGCGCAATGAGTTCCGTCGCATGGCCGCCAAGACGCGTAGCCAGATTCCGGTCGAAGGGAGACGGGTTCCCGCCGCGCTGTATATATCCCAAAACCGTTGTCCGCACCTCTATGTCCGTCGTCTTCTCAATGGCATGAGAGATATAATCCGACGGGCAGCCGTTCGCTTTTTTCAGTCCTTCGGCGATAACGACAATTGAATAAGGCTTGCCCAGACGCGAACGCTGAAGTATTTTTTCGTTCACCTTATCAATATCAACGCCCAGTTCGGGAATAAGAATAACGTCCGCCCCGCCTGCCATTCCCGCATAAAGGGCAATCCAGCCGGCGTGATGTCCCATCACTTCGACAACCATAACCCGTTTGTGCGAACTCGCGGTCGAATGTAACCGGTCTATTGCTTCCGTAGCAATATTTACCGCCGTATCGAAACCGAAGGAAAGATCGGTTCCATACACGTCATTATCAATCGTCTTGGGAACACCAATCACATTAAGACCCAACTGCATCAGTTTGTTCGCCGTCTTCTGGGTTCCGTTCCCACCGATGCAAACAATACAGTCAAGCCCCAAATCAATGTAATTCCGGTGTATAAGCTGCGGTTTGTTGTTATCTCCCGAATCAAGTATCTTCTTAAAAGGCTTTTCGCGGGATGTACCGAGAATAGTCCCTCCAAGATTAAGTATACCGGAGAGTTTGCGCTCGTCAAACACTTCAATATCCTTATTCAGCAATCCGGTAAATCCGTTGTGAATACCTGTTACTTCCATTCCATAATGCAGAATGGCAGATTTCCCGACCCCCCGAATCGTTGCATTTATTCCCGGACAATCACCTCCGGATGAAAGGATTCCTATCCTCATAAGCCATGTTTGTATATAAAGTCTTAATTATACCATAATTCAATACTATTATATCCAAACCCTCATTATTTATTTACTTAAACAACAAAACCCGGTCAGCTGAAATGCTCCGGGACAGCCCCCACTTTAATCAATTAGCGGAAAAAACAACTTCAAATTGAATACCGCCGTTAGCGTCCGTAATCTTTACCAATTTTTCGGTATAAAGATTCTTATTCTTTTTTCTCTTTATTGCAATATCACTTCCGAAACAGGGAACGCATATCGCAAACACAAAAACTAATAACAAAATACCTTTTACTGTTTTCATACTTATAATATTTAATTTACGCGACAAAGATATACATTTTTCCGAAAAAACAATATGTTTTATTGCAAATATAAGCAAAAAAACATGAATCGGCAGAACATCTTCCGGGATTATTAACTATAATGCATCATAATAACAAAAAAAATCGCTACATTTGCACGATTTTAAAGGCAACTTATTTCCTTATTAATCGAATATATGGACATCATAACTAAAACGATATCACCCTTGTTTGCAGCAAGAGAACGACAGATAAAGTCGTTCGGGAAACTTGTCGCCGATATTCAACATAAACAGTTACTGCAACTTATACATACGGCAAAAAATACGGAATGGGGCAAAAAGTACAAATTCCGGGAAATTTCAGGATACCGCACTTTCTGCGAACGTGTCCCCCTGTCCGCTTATGAGGACTTGCAGCCGTTAATAGAAAGAATGATTAACGGCGAAAAGGACATATTATGGCCATCCGTCGTAAAGTGGTATGCAAAAAGCAGCGGGACAACAAACGACCGCAGCAAATATATCCCCGTCACATGCGATATCTTAAAAGGATGCCATTATAAAGGAGGATTTGATACCGTTGCCTTATACTTGCGCAACAATCCCGAAACACGCTTTTTCTCAAAAAAAGGACTGATCTTAGGCGGAAGCCACAGCCCCTCCGCACTCAATGAAAAAGCGCATTGCGGCGACCTCTCCGCCGTTTTGCTGCAGAACCTGAATCCCTTCGTGAACTTCATCCGTATTCCGCGTAAGGAAATCATTCTGATGGACGAGTGGGAAGCCAAGTTAAACGCCATTGTGGAACGTACATGGAACAAAGACGTCGTAAGCCTATCGGGGATACCTTCATGGATGCTCACGCTCATAAAAGCAATCCTGAATAAGGCCGGAAAGGAAACGCTCCACGAAGTATGGCCGAATCTTGAAGTATTCTTCCACGGAGGAGTGGGATTTGAACCGTACAGGCCGCAGTACGAAAAATTACTCCCGTCCGGTAAAATGCATTACATGGAAACATACAACGCCTCCGAAGGATTTTTCGGCATCCAGGATGACCCGTCGGACAAAAGCCTGCTGCTCATGCCCGACTATGGAATATTTTATGAGTTTATTCCTTTGAGCGAGCTGCCGGCAACCGGCAATCCGAAAATTATCCCACCCGAAGACGTGAAAATCGGCGATAACTACGCAATGGTGATAACCACCTCCGGAGGATTATGGCGTTACTGCATAGGCGATACCGTACGTTTCACCTCATTGTTCCCCCACAAATTCGTCATTACGGGACGGACGAAGCATTTCATCAATGCTTTCGGCGAAGAACTGATGATTGACAATGCGGAAAGAGGCATCCGCAAAGCCTGCCTCGAAACCGGCGCCACGGTAAGGGCGTACACGGCAGCCCCGCTGTTTATTTTAGAAGCCGGGAAAGGACGCCACCAGTGGCTGATCGAGTTTGAAAAACCGCCCGAAGACATCGACCGGTTTGCAACAGCGCTGGACAAAGCGCTCAAGCAACTGAATTCCGACTACGACGCCAAACGGTACAAGGAAATATCACTCCTGAAACCCGAAATCATACCGGCCAGGGAAAACCTGTTTTACGACTGGCTGAAAGAACACGGCAAACTGGGCGGACAACATAAAGTGCCTTGCCTCTCAAACAACCGCGACTTATTAAACAAACTTATGACTATGAACTTTTAAAACCATGCAATACAAAACAGTTACAGACAGGAACAGGCGCGTGACGGCCACAATCGCCACGTTTTCCCCCGAAAAAGGGGTGTCCGAATATCACTTGACGATTCAGCCGACGGAAAAGGGACTTCCCTTTCGGGAACAGACAGAATCGGTTCTTTCATTTTTCGAGGATATCCGTAAAAACGATTTGCATAACGCTACCATTGTTTTCCGGCGCTTTTTTTTAAGCGATGCGGCCAACCAAACGGAACCCTTATCACACTATTTGCCTGAAAACAGAAACAACCTGTCAATCATAGAACAGCCTCCGCTGAACGGCGCTAAAATCGCCCTGTGGGCATACCTGCAAACCGGGGCGGATGTTTCGGCGAATCAGCCTGCGTCTCCCGGCCTTTACAGCGTACGGCACGGGAAATACCTGCATTTGTGGAAAGGCGCGGCGATAAGTCCGGAAAACGATTCCGAAACACAAATGAACGCATTGCTGAACGGCTACATTGCGCAACTGAAGGAACATAACTGTACACTTGCCGGCAGTTGCATCCGCACCTGGATATTCGTCCGGGACGTCGACGTTAACTATGCCGGGATAGTAAAAGCCCGGCGGGAACGGTTTGCCGAAAACGGACTTACCGAAAAAACGCATTACATCGCAAGCACAGGAATCGGCGGCCGTCATGCCGACCCAAAAGCAATCGTCGTACTCGACGCTTATGCCGTCAAAGGTCTTGAAGACGGGCAAATCCAATACCTGTATGCAAAATCCCATCTCAATTCCACTTACGAATACGGCGTAACATTCGAGCGCGGAACATGTATTCGCTATGGCGATCGCCGGCATGTATTCATCTCCGGCACGGCAAGCATTGACAATCAGGGAAAGATCGTTCACGAAGGCGACGTCGACAGGCAGA
>JAITDQ010000119.1 GCA_031282485.1 Tannerella sp.
GACGACGACGGAATTATGAGCAGGTTCGGAAAAAATAATGGATATAAATTTTGCGGATTCGTTTTGATGTACTATTTTTGAGCGTTTAATTTTAATAAATGAAATATATGAGAAAATACAAATGTATAGTTTGCGGATATGTATACGATCCGGCAGAAGGTGATGAAGACAGCGGAATAGCGCCGGGAACGGCTTTCGAAGATATTCCGGAAGACTGGGTATGTCCGTTGTGTGGTGTAGGTAAAGAGGATTTTGAACCTGAAGACTAATGTTTATTTCTTTTGGAAAAAAACTTAATACCGTATATTCATAAAATCAAGATCAGGACAGTTCGTAAATTGAATATTTGACAGGAGCAAACCGTTCTGATTTTGATTCTTTTTTGTTCATAAAGCGATGATTCATAAATAGATCTTATACCAATAAAGCCATGTTTAAAACGGTACCCTTATTATTTTTGACAATCGGTACGGTGTTAGCCGGGAGGCAGGATGCGGCAGCCGGGAATGAGGCCGTTGCCGGGCGGGCGGTGGATGATGTGACGTCTGCCGGGTCGTGTACGGAATGTATCTATCTGTCGGGAAAAGGTACGGATGATGCTGTCCTGTGGGATTTTTACTGCACCGCAGGACGTAACAGCGGTAAATGGACACAAATACCTGTCCCGTCCAACTGGGAGTTCCACGGGTTCGGTCAGTTTAATTACGGGCACGATAAGGAACGGATTAACGAAAGCGGCATGTATCGTTATACGTTTAAAGTTCCCGGCGAATGGAAAAACAGGAAAGTTAACATCGTGTTCGACGGTTCGATGACGGACACCGAAGTGAAGATAAACGGACGGAACGCCGGCCCCGTACATCAGGGCGCTTTTTACCGTTTCCGGTATGATATAAGTAAACTTCTCCGGTATGGCAGGGAAAATCAGCTGGAGGTGACTGTTCACAAAGCTTCGTCGAATGTGTCGGTGGAAGCCGCGGAACGTAAATCCGATTTCTGGGTATTCGGCGGCATCTTCCGTCCCGTATGGCTGGAAGCGTTACCGGCCATTCATATAGAACGTGTTGCCATAGACGCCGGATGCGACGGGACGTTTGCCATGGATGTGTTTTTGGGCGGAAACGTGACCGGCGAAGTCGTAGCACAAGTGAAAAAAACGGACGGTCAGCCTTACGGCATGCCGGCAAGACGGGCTTTTGAGAAGAAAGATTCCCTGCGTTTGTCCGCATCCTTTTCGGAGCCGGCGCTGTGGTCATCGGAATTTCCCAATCTTTATATGGTGGAAGTAAGCCTGTTTAAAAACGGGAAGATACAACACCGCATTACCGAAAAATTCGGGTTCCGTACAGCGGAATTGCGTCCCGGGGACGGGTTTTATATAAACAATGTGAAAGTAAAATTTAAGGGTGTGGATCATCATACGCACCGGCCTGAATCCGGTCGTGCAAGCAATTTCGGTATCAGTCTTAACGATGCGCTTCTCATCAAGGAAATGAATATGAATGCCGTTCGCATGTCGCATTATCCGCCGGATAAACATTTCCTGGAAGTATGCGATTCGCTGGGGCTTTATGTGATAGACGAATTGACGGCATGGCAATATCCGCCCTACGAAACTCCGGTCGGCAAGGAACGCGTACGTGAATTGATTACCCGCGATGTGAATCACCCGTGTGTCGTTATGTGGGCAAACGGAAACGAAGGCGGATTCAATTTCGAATTATTGCCCGAATACGGGCGTTATGACATACAGAAACGCCTCGTTATTCATCCGTGGCTCGAAGAAAAAGATGTAAACACGTACCATTATATATCTTATGGCGTCGGGACGAATTTTTATTTCGAAGGAAATAAGGTCTTCTTTCCGACCGAATTTATTCACGGGCTGTATGACGGTGGTCATGGCGCCGGACTGGATGATTACTGGAACATCATGCTGGCTCATCCCCTTTCCGCCGGAGGTTTCCTCTGGGATTTTGCCGACCAGGGCGTAGTGCGAAACGACAAGGGTGGCGTAATGGATACGGACGGTAATCATGCGGCCGACGGTATTCTCGGCCCGTACCGCGAGAAAGAAGGCAGTTTCTTTGCCGTCAGGGAGATATGGTCGCCCGTATATCTTGAGGGAACAAGGTTTTTGCCGGCTTCTTTCGGGGGAGAGATAAAAGTTCATAACCGCTATCATTTTACGAACCTGAATCAATGTTCGTTCTCCGCCGAGTGGCTGAAATATGATTACCTTTCGGGGAAGGTATCGGCAAGAGCGGCGACGATAAAGGCGCCGGATGCAGCGCCCGGTTTTTCCGGCATTTTACAGATTGAAACGCCCGGTGATTTTACGAACTGTGACGCATTATCCATAAAAGCCGTTGACCCTCACGGAAAAGAAATATATACGTGGACGAGAACCGTTACTTCTGCGGATGAGTTCTCAAAAAAACTGACCGGCGGCACGGACGGCGATAAAGCCGTCATGACCGAAACGGACGACGGGATGATTCGTTACAGCGCAGGCAATACGTCCGTCCTCGTGGATAAAAACAGGGGAATTATAGCGGAAATAGAAGTGAACGGTAAAATATTGCCGTTGGAGAATGGCCCTCGTTTTACGGCCGGCAATCTCGCGCTTTCCGGAACGGAGATTTTAAATCATACGGTTGAATTTTCCTTTATTCAGGAAGGCAAAAAACCGCTGCGAAACAAAATCAGGGTGTCGCTGCTGCCTTCGGAATGGATTGTGGTAGATTATTCTTTCGATGTCGGGGGGATGTATGACCACATCGGCGTCACGTTTGATTTTCCCGAAAAAGATGTTAAAAGCATAAAATGGCTGGGTAATGGTCCTTACCGCGTGTGGAAAAACAGGATGAAAGGTGTGACTTTCGGTATATGGGAAAAGGAATACAACAATACGGTCACCGGCGAATCGTGGGTGTATCCCGAATTTAAGGGGTATCATTCGAATCTGTATGCAGCCGACCTGTCGACGGCTTACGGGACGCTGAAGATTGTAGCCGCTAAAGACGACCTGTTCCTGCACCTTTTTACGCCGGATAATCCCGTCCTTCGCAACAACGACAATACGCTTGGCGCCTTCCCCGAAGGACAGATTTCCATACTGAATGCGATAAGTCCGGTGGGCACTAAATTCAAAAAAGCCTCCGAGCTTGGGCCGCAAAGCCAGCCGAATAATTTTGTGAGTTCGTCACATGCCGAACCGCTGACAGGTAAATTTTACCTGAAGTTCGAACCGGATTAGCGATTTTATCGCTGTAAACGGACGGACGGATAAAAGAAAACGTTTTCCGAAAGCATCTAACGGGACTTCGTGCTTTGGGAAACGAACGAAACGGAAGTCCCTTTTATTTTTAATTTAAGTATCATGAACAAGTTAATTTTCAGTATGTTTTGCAGCGCGTGTATATGCGCTTTACTTCCGGGAACAGCGGACGCAAAAGGTTGGGTACCGCTGTTTGCCGCCGATTTATCCAATGCCGACTACGACCGTTCCGTGTGGTCGGTCGATAAGGACGGCGTTATTTCCGCTACGGCCGATCAGGCTATCTGGTCGGTCAAGTCGTATGAGAACTTTGAACTGGAACTGGAGTTCAAAAACGACAACTGCACCAACAGCGGCGTAGTGATTTACTGTACGGACAAAAAGGACTGGATACCCAATGCCGTCGAAATCCAGATTGCGGACGACTATTGCGACCATTTCGGTGCGGCGGCTTCGACCGGTTCGTGCGGCGCCGTATATGGACATCTTGCGCCCTCGGCCTTCCAACTGGTGAAAAAACCGGGCGAATGGAACAAGATGAAAATCACGGCCAAAGGGAAAAACATTCAGGTTACGTTGAACGGGAAAAAGATTGTCAACATGGACATGAGCCTCTGGACTTCGGGAAAAAACAACCCCGACGGCTCCGAGATACCTTCGTGGCTGCCGAAACCTTACGCCGGACTGCCGACCAAAGGGTATATCGGCTTTCAGGGAAAACACGGCCAAGCGCTGATCTGGTTCAGGAATATTAAAATCAAAGAATTATAGTATGCCATGAATACCATGAATCATCCTGTTTCACGACGCCGGTTTATCAAGGCATCGGCGGCTACGGCCGGAATGTTTTTCATCGTTCCGAACTATGCCGTGAGCGGCCTGGGACATACGGCGCCCAGCGACAAACTGAACATCGCCGGTATTGGCATCGGCGGTAAAGGCGGCGTTAACCTGCACAACATGAACTCGGAAAATATTGTTGCCCTGTGCGACATCGACTGGCAATACGCCAGAGGATGTTTCGACACTTACCCGAATGCAAAGCGATACGTGGATTTCCGCAAAATGCTGGACGAAATGGGCAAAAGCATCGACGCCGTCGTCATTGCCACGCCCGACCATACGCACGCCGTATGCGCCCTGCCCGCCATGCAGCTGGGAAAACACGTCTATGTGCAGAAACCGCTTACCCACTCGGTCTACGAATCGCGCATACTGCTGGAAGCTTCCCGCCGCTACCGGGTGGTGACGCAAATGGGGAACGAAGGCCACAGCGACGATTCGGTCAGCGAGGTGTGCGAATGGATATGGAGCGGCGCTATCGGCGAGGTGACGCACGTAGATGCGTGGACAGACCGCCCGATCTGGCCGCAGGGACTGACGCGCCCCGAACAGGGGATGTGGGTGCCGGAACACATCAACTGGGACTTGTTCATCGGCCCCGCCGCCATGCGTCCGTATCACAGGGCATATCATCCGTGGGACTGGCGCGGATGGTGGGATTTCGGCACCGGCGCACTGGGCGATATGGCCTGTCATGTGCTGGACGTCGTCTTCTCGGCCATGAAACTGGGACATCCTTCGTCGGTAGAAGCCTCTTCCACGGCGTTCAATTCCGAAAGCGCCCCGATGGCCTCGACCATACGCTACGAATTTCCCGCCCGTCCGAAAGAAGGTAAAATTAACATGCCGACCGTCAGTGTCACCTGGTACGACGGCGGACTGTTGCCGCCCCGCCCCGATTCGCTGCCCGACGGTGTCGAACTGGGTGAAGGCCGCAACGGTATCCTCTTCCACGGCTCGAAAGGCCATTTGATATGCGGCAATTACGGCGGAAACTACCGTCTGCTGCCCGCCGGCAAATTCGAACGCCTGCCGAAACCGCCCGCCCGTCTGCGCAGGGTGGGGATGAGCCACGAAATGGATTTTGTCCGCGCCTGCAAGGAATCGCCGGAAAACCGCGTACTGCCGCTCTCGAATTTCGAGTATGCCGGCCCGCTCAACGAAATGGTGGTCATGGGCAATCTCGCCGTCCGTCTGAAAAGCCTGAACAAGACACTGCAGTGGGATGGCGTCAACATGCGCATCACCAACCTCTCCGACAGCGACGAAATAAAAGTCACCAACGGCATCCCGCACCAGGAACCGCGTACACTGACCCTGAATGCTATCCGGGCATCGGAGGAATATATCCGTCACACCTACCG
>JAITDQ010000183.1 GCA_031282485.1 Tannerella sp.
GGGTATGTATTCACTTATATGGGCGTCCGTAGAAGGAACGATGAACGCCTGCAGGTTCTTTTCCCGCATATAATCGCGCAAAAGCGCAAGTCTCCGGTTCGTCTGATTTTCCATTGTTTTCTCTCATTTTTAATCTGTCATTCCACACTGTCCCGAATTGTCTCTTTCAACAGCGATGTCCTCTGTTTGAGCCTGTCCAAATAATTTTTCACAAACATGGTTTTGTCCATATCAATCGGATATTCGTCCTCTTCGAACATCTGCTCAAACGCTACTTTTGTCGGCCATATATTTGATTCTGTAAAAGCCTGTTTCAACAGGGGGATTTTTTCAAAATCTACTGTCAGCAAAAAGCTTATCTTATCCATTCCCAGATGAACGATTTCGTCCCTGTTCAGCGGAAGCAGTTCATGCAGTTTTTTTCCCTCCGGCGTATTATCGCCTGTCAGCGGCAAAAATGTGCTTACTACAATATCGTTTTCATGAACAAAAAATGCAAAATACCCCACCGCCCGTTCTTCGTCTATCAAACATGCAAATAAAGCGCTATTCCCCACTGTCACCACTTGCAGCGCATTAGTGAACGATGACTGTATCAAAAGATTCCGGTTTGACGGGTCAACGGCGTCCAGGCGTTCTTTGAATCGCTGCAGTGCATGTGACTGTATGTAAATATTCATTGTTTCGTTTTCCTTTGCTTCCGGATAAATCCTGTTACGTGCAACCATCGCAGGTCCCGGCACATAGAATCCGTCGGCAGTCATAAACAGACGGTATGCTTTGCGCCTGATACCGTTATGAACAAACATTTTCGATTCGCTTTCCCGGGTCGTCAGCAGGAACGTCAGTTTATTGAGAGACCATCCGTCACGCTTTCTTATTCCGGTTTCAAAGTCATATTCGTATCCGTACATGCGATAGGTTACCCTTGAATAGCACCTTGTCCAGTACCATATATTATCCATGACCTCTTTAAATGCGGTTTCCAGTATTCGATCGCCGTCAAATTTTTCAAATATCCGCCTGGCCGCTTCCGCCTGCGGAGTGCCTGCGACAAAAGCATTTTCCTTGTAGTAGTCCGACAGGTTTCCAAGAAAAGTCAATCCGTAAGTAGCGAGTTCCATGTACGTGAGTTGATTTTCCGGTTTGCCCCAGTAATGAGTTTTCATAAATCGATACGTATCATTATTAATGTTCCTCACATACTGGCGCGGCACGGTTCTCTCCTTTTTCGCCTTAACGTCCGGCTGATCGTAACAAACCCACAGAAGTATTTCTTTTTGTTTTTTTGTAAAAACATCAATCAGTTCCGGCTCCAAATCATAGTGCCGCAGTATCTTTTTTGCGACAAGATAACCGCGTTCCTGCTGCGACCGCTCAACCTTTTTTGACGGTACACTTCTGTTTGGCGTATATTTTTTATTCTTTGCCATAGTATTATATGCCGTGCATTGTATACATTTTTTCGTTCCAAAAACAACAGAGATGTGCCACTTATTCCACTTTTGTCCAGGGGTATTTGGCCAGAAAATTGAAATCGTTTCTGCACGACGCGTAGATATCGCCTTCCGTCTCCTGCTCGACGATCAGCTCTTCCAGTCCGTATGAAGCGGCCTGTTCGAACAGCGCGTCGTAAGGCACATCACCCTGTCCCACTTCCGTGTAGCCCTGTCCTTTCTTGAAGTCGGAAGCATGCCACGAAAGAAA
This sequence comes from Tannerella sp., assembly GCA_031282485.1. GTDB lineage: Bacteria > Bacteroidota > Bacteroidia > Bacteroidales > Tannerellaceae > Tannerella. Next base: position 1,708 of record JAITDQ010000183.1, read on the forward strand.
GCGTCCCGGATAGTTCCGCAGGTACGCCGGAATGTCCCCGCCACCATTTACCACGTGTCCAAGGTCCATCTGGAAAAATACCAGACCGGGATCCGTGTTACGGAGCAGCAGGTCGTAGATCACTTCGCCGTCCACCCGTCCAAATTCCGTGTAATGATTGTGATACCCGAACTTGATGCCGCCCGCCCTGCACAATTCTCCGATACGGTTGAACTGTTCGGCTGTTCGCTTCACTTCGTCCGCCGTTTTTCCCGCCGGCAGGAACGACTGTGTCAATCGTTTGCCTCCGACGGCACTCATCTCGTCGATGCTTTTCTTCCAATAGTCCCATTCCCCGGACTGTACGTCGGTCGGAAGTAAACCCGTGCCGCAATGCGTACCGGAGAGTTGCATATTCACATCGTTCAGCATCCGGCTCCATTCTTTCAAAGGTTTTTTCAGGAACGTATGGCTATCGAAGCCATACGCTTCGGCGCAGGAATATCTCATATTCGAAAGTTTTTTTAAACATTCTTTATTGTCGGCAGGCAGCGTTTCGCGGATGCTGTATAACTGGATGCCGATCCTGTTTCTGTTTTTCACACCGGGCGCGGCAACAACCGGCCATGCCATACCTTTCATTCCGTAACACGCAATAGTTGCAGTCGCAACGCTTTTGCGAATAAAATTTCTTCTATTCATCTTTGCTCTATTTTTTACAGTTTATATATACTTCATGTCGTTTAAATGTCCTCATCTGTTTTCTATTAAAAGAGGGCAGCATACATCAAATTTCCGCCTTTAAGAGAAAATTATGACCGGATTTGATACAAATATAACGGCAATACAGGCTAATATGGCTTGAAACCTATTATCCGGCGTACTTCATTCAATGTTTCGGATGCGCTGGCAGAAGCTTTTTCCGCTCCGGCACGAACTACTTTGTCAAGATATGCTTCATTGGCAATCATATCACTTATACGTTCGCGGATGGGTGCGCAAAAAGCGTTAATATCCTCAGCAAGCTGTTTTTTCATATCGCCGTAACGAATCTCACAGGTATTGTATTTCCCGTCGAAATAATCATACGTATCTTTCCCCGAAACGATTTCCATCATCGTGAACAGATTGCGGATGGGTTCCGGCTTTTCGCTGTTTGGTTCCGTCGGGCCCGAATCGGTAACCGCATGCATCACTTTTTTACGTATCGTTTTCTCGTCATCAACCAGATAGATTGCGTTTCCTTCGCTTTTCCCCATTTTGCCGGATCCATCCAGTCCGGGAACCTTCACCGCCTTGTCGGACAAATGGAAAGAAGCCGGTTCGGGAAACAAATCCACGCCGTAAATATTATTGAAACGGCGTGCGAACTTGCGCATCATCTCCATATTCTGTTCCTGATCTTTGCCCACGGGCACTTTCACCGCCTTATGTATAATCACATCCGAAGCCATCAGCGTAGGATAAGTCAGCAAACCGGCATTCACGTTATCCGGCTGCGCGCGTACTTTTTCCTTAAACGTCGTTACACGTTCAAGTTCGCCGATGTAAGCGTTCATGTTAAGATAGAGATAGAGTTCGACGACCTCGCGCACATCGCTTTGAACATATATGGTCGCTTTTTCGGGATCGATTCCGCAGGCAAGGTATTCCGCCAAAATCGTCTTAACGCTTTGGCGCAGGTTTTCGGGATTAGGATGCGTAGTAAGCGAATGCCAGTCGGCAATAAAGAAAAAACACTTATATTCATCCTGCATTTTCAAAAAACTTTTCACAGCTCCAAAGTAATTACCAAGGTGCAAATTACCGGTCGGTCGTATTCCGCTTGCTACAATTTCCATATTTATTTCCAAATTATTAAAAAAACAGCGCAAAGATAACACAAGCCGGGAGGAATACAAAATAAACCTGTTTATTTTTATTTCCAGGGCGCCGTTTGTCTTCGGCGTGTATTTTGGTGTACAGGTCAAAAAGGAGCGTACCGCATTATTTCTTCAACTGATTTTTCCGCTTCTTGAGTTTCAATCTGGCGGGAAAAACACCGTATTCTTTTGGAATTGAAACTTTCTTATTTCTTAACGAACGTCTGCGGTACGCCTTCGAATGTAATCTTCACGGGGTTGATGAAGCCGTTGCTGTCGAACGTCAGGCGGTCGATGCATGTGACGCGGTGGTTGCCGGCGTTGTCGCCGAGCGGATGGCGGTGATAGATGATGAAGTAATCTTCGGTTCCCGGCAGGTGTATTATCGAATGGTGTCCTGCTCCGGTGGCGACGTTTTCGTCCTGTTGCAGTATCTTGGCGATTCGTTTGAACGGGCCGAACGGCGAATCTGCAATCGCGTATGCTACGGAGTAGTCCGGGCCGCCCCAGCCGCCTTCGCTCCACATGAAATAATATTTGCCGTTTCGCTTGAACATGAAAGGCCCTTCGACATAATTTTCGGGCGTTACTTCTTTATAGATTTCGCCGTCGTCGAACGGGACAAGCGACGTGAAATCGTCGTTTAGTCGGACGATATTGCAGTGTCTCCAGCCGCCGTAATACATGTAATATGTTCCGTCGTCGTCGCGGAAAACGAACTGGTCGATGGGTTGCGCGCCGTTGATGATTTCGTTTATAAGCGGCCTGCCGAGCAGGTCTTTGTACGGTCCTTCCGGTTTGTCGCTGCCGGCTACGCCTATGCCGCCGATTTCGCCTTCGTGAACATCGTTGGCGCTGAAGAAGAGGTAATATTTGCTGTTTTTGCTTATGACGGCCGGCGCCCACATCGCGCGTTTCGCCCATTTTACTTCCGCTGTGTCCAGGATATTGCTGTGCTTCGTCCAGGTGATGAGGTCTTTTGACGAGAAACAGTCAAAGAAAGTCTGTTTTTCATAAACATCGCTCCACGTGGGGAATATCCAGTATGTATCGCCGTAAATGACGGCTTCGGGGTCGGCGTACCAGCCCTCGAAAACGGGATTGCCGCTCATCTGCGGCTCTTTGTTTTTATTGCCGTTGCACGAAATGAATGTGAAAAGAAGCAGCAATATCAGTAGAGAATGGAGAATTGAGCGTTGAGAGTGAATTTCTGATTTGCCGTGCCGGTTGTTGTCGGATGAATGGGTCATAATTTTTTTTGATTAAGTAATGGGACAATATGTTGTTTTTTTGTGTGAATGAAGATGTTTAGAAGAGTGAATTTTGCTGCGGGAAACGGGGTTTTCCGAGGTGTTTGTATGCGAGGTCGGTCACTTCGCGTCCGCGCGGGGTTCGTTTGATGAATCCTTCCTGTATGAGAAACGGTTCGTATACTTCTTCGAGCGTACCGGGGTCTTCGCTTAATGCGGTGGCGAGCGTGGACAGGCCTACCGGCCCGCCGCCGAACTTGTCGATTATCGTATTCAGCAGTTTGTTATCGATCCGGTCTAAACCGTAGCGGTCTATGTTGAGCGCTTCCAGCGAATAGCAGGCAATGGCTTTGTCGACAGCGCCGTTGCCTTTTACCTGTGCGAAGTCGCGGACGCGTCGCAGCAGGGCGTTGGCTATACGGGGCGTGCCGCGGCTGCGGCCGGCTATTTCGCGGGCGGCTTCCGGTTCGCACCGTATGCCAAGTATGGCGGCGCTCCGGATGACGATTTTCGTAAGTGTGGCCACATCGTAATATTCGAGGTGCATGTTGATGCCGAAACGCGCACGCAGCGGACTGGTCAGGAGGCCGCTGCGCGTCGTGGCGCCGATAAGCGTAAAGGGCGACAGATCGATCTGGATTGAACGTGCACTCGGCCCCTTGTCTATCATAATGTCGATACGGTAGTCTTCCATTGCCGAATACAGATATTCTTCGACGATTGGGCTTAAACGGTGTATTTCGTCAATGAAAAGCACATCATTTTTGTCTAACGACGTGAGCACTCCGGCCAGATCGCCCGGTTTGTCTAATACGGGGCCGGAGGTGATTTTTATGCTTACGCCGAGTTCATTTGCGATGATATTCGACAGTGTGGTTTTCCCCAGTCCCGGAGGGCCGTGCAAAAGCACATGGTCGAGCGCTTCGCCGCGCATACGCGCTGCCGTGACGAACACGTTCAGGTTTTCCACCACTTTCGATTGCCCGCTGAAAGCGTCGAACGACAGCGGCCTCAAGCGGTTTTCGTACTCCTTGTCGTTTTCGGGAATACGTTTTGCTTCTTCCCTTATATCGAAATCTTCTTCCATTTATTTCTTCCTGTTAACGGTTATCTCTTTCGAGAAAGAATACGGGAAATCCTTTTCCGCCGTTCCCCTCGACCTGTTGGGCGATGATGACATGTTGAAATCAATAACCGCGCCGTTGAGCAGCGTCCCGTGTTTTATGAAATTCTTCGTGTATGCGGCGCCGTTTATTTTCATGGATTCGATATAGCGGTTCTCCGTCGCGTTGTTGGGGGCGTTTATGATGACTTCTTTCCCGTTTTCGAGATGCAGCGTTACTTTTTTGAACAGCGGGGAGCCGGTCACATATTCGTCCGTACCGGGGCAGACCGTATAAAATCCCATGGCCGAAAACACGTACCATGTGGATGTCTGTCCGTTGTCTTCATCGCCGCAATAGCCGTCGGGGGCGGCGCTGTAAAGTTTATCCATCACTTCCCTTGCCCGGTATTGCGTTTTCCATGGCTCTCCCGAATAGTTGTACAGATAAATCATGTGCTGTATCGGCTGATTGCCGTGTGCGTAATTACCCATATTCATGATTTGCATTTCGCGTATTTCATGTATTACGGAACCGTAATAACTTTCATCGAACAGGGGCGGTACATTAAATACGGAATCCATCATGACGTTGAACTCCTTTTGCCCGCCCATCAGCCGAATCAGCCCGGCGGGGTCGTGGAAGACAGACCATGTATAATGCCAGCTGTTTCCTTCGGTAAAGGCGTCGCCCCATTTCAACGGGTTGAAAGGCGACTGGAATGTGCCGTCGGAGTTTTTGCCTCTCATCAGTTTATGTTCCGGGTCGAAAAGGTTTTTGTAGTTCATGGCTCTTTTGGCGTAGACGTCTAATTCTTTTTGGGGTTTGCCCAGCGCCTGTCCCAATTTGTAGATACACCAGTCGTTATAGGCGTATTCGAGCGTACGGGCGGCATTTTCATTGATATTCACATCGTACGGCACGTAGCCGAGTTTGTTGTAGTACTCAAATCCGCGCCTTCCCGTCGAACCGACGGTGGGGTGGACGGCGTTGGCGCCGTGTATTACGGCTTCCCAAAGCGTTTCCATATCGTAATTCCGCAATCCTTTCAGCCGGGCGTCGGCCACAATGGACGCCGAGTTATTGCCTATCATGCAATTGCGATGACCGGGACTCGCCCATTCCGGCAGGAAACCGCTCTCCCTGTAAACGTTGGCAAGCCCTTCCTGCATCTTTTCGCTCATGGACGGGTACATCAGGTTGAGGAACGGGAAAAGCGAACGGAATGTATCCCAGAATCCGGTGTCCGTAAACATGTATCCGGGAAGAACCCGGCCGTTGTACGGACTGTAGTGGACGGTTTCCCCGCCGGCATTTATCTCGAAAAGACTGCGGGGGAACAGTACCGAACGGTACAGACAGGAATAAAACGTCCTGAGCCTGTCGATATTGTCGTCCTCTACCTCTATTTTCCCCAGCACGCTGTTCCATTTCTGTTTTCCTTTTTCCGCAACAGCATCCGGGCTATCATTCCCGAGTTCCTTTAAATTCAGTTCCGCCTGCTCATGGCTGATGAAGGAAGATGCCGCGCGTGCAATGACTTTTTCGCCTTTCTTCGTGCCGAAACCGATGATTGCGCCCGCATGGTTACATTGGGATTCGAGTATGTTTTCATTTATTACATTATCTTTGACGGAGGCCGTATAAGTGAATTTTTTATCAAAGACAATCACGAAATAATTACGGAAATTGTCGGGTACGCCGCCCGAATTTTTCGTCGTGTAGCCGATTATTTTATTTTCTTCCGGTATTATTTTTATGTATGAACCCTTGTCGAACGCATCGACGACGACAAATGAGTTTTCTTTTTCGGGAAAAGTAAAGCGGAATATCACCGCCCGTTCCGTCGGAGCCAATTCCGTCACGACGTCATGGTCTGCGAGATACACTTTATAGTAGTACGGCGTCGCCGTTTCCGCCTTATGGGAGAACCAGCTGGCGCGTTCGTCCTCTTTGAAAACGGCCTTGCCTGTGACCGGCATGACGGCAAACTGCCCGTAATCATTAATCCAGGGACTTGGCTGATGCGTTTGTTTGAAGCCGCGAATCCTGTCCGCGTCATACGTATATGCCCAGCCGTCGCCCATTTTTCCTGTCTGGGGCGTCCAGAAATTCATTCCCCAGGGCATTGCTATTGCAGGGTATGTGTTTCCTGTTGACAGGGAATGTTTGGAAAACGTGCCGGTTAAAGGATTGACGTAATCCACGGGACTGAACTTTGCCGCCGTTGCTGCCGCCGTTACCGTTGCCGTCGTCTGTGTTGACGGCTCCGAACCCGCTGCTGCCGGCAAATAAAACAGGCATGCCAGTGAAGAAATAAGAAATAGACTTCGTTTCATAATATACATAAATTTAATAATAAGCGATGAGGTAATTTATTGATGACCGGTAACCCTTGTCTCAATGCGCAGGCAAAAATAGTAATTATTTAAGAGAAATCATAATAAACCCCAGCTTTCGCGGTCTAAATTGCGATAATTAATGGCTTCCGCGAGGTGGGCGGAACGGATATCCTCCGCCCCGTCGAGGTCTGCTATTGTCCGCGATAATTTCAGGATACGGTCATACGCACGCGCCGAGAGGTTGAGGCGCTGCATGGCGTTTTTCAGCAACGACAGTCCTGTACTGTCGGGGACGGCATATTTATGAAGGTGTTTGGAATCCATTTGAGCATTGCAGTAAAGGCCATTCTCGCCGGCAAACCGGTGTTTCTGTATTTCGCGTGCCCGGACGACGCGTTCACGGATGTTTGCACTCGTTTCCGAAGACCGCTGTTCCGAGATTTTTTCAAACGGCACCGGTACGATTTCTATCTGTATGTCGATGCGGTCTAATAACGGACCGGAGATGCGGCTCATATATTTCCGAACGGCTCCCGGCGGACACACACAGGGACGGGTCGGGTGGTTATAATATCCACAGGGGCACGGGTTCATGGAAGCGACGAGCATAAAGCCGGCCGGATAATCAACGGCAAATCTGGCTCTCGATATGTTGATATGCCTGTCTTCGAGCGGCTGGCGGAGCACCTCCAGTACGTTCCTGTTAAATTCCGGCAGTTCGTCGAGGAATAAAATGCCGTTGTGAGCCAAGCTTATCTCTCCCGGCTGCGGGAAAGAGCCTCCGCCGACCATTGCGACGTTCGATATGGTATGATGAGGCGAGCGGAACGGTCGTTGGGAAAGCAGGGAAATGCGTTCTCCTATTTTTCCGGCGACCGAGTGAATTTTTGTTGTTTCGAGCGCTTCCTGAAGGGTCAGTGGCGGGAGGATGGAGGGCAGACGTTTGGCCAGCATCGACTTTCCGCTTCCGGGAGGCCCTATCATGATGATATTATGTCCTCCGGCAGCGGCCACTTCGAGTGCGCGTTTCACGTTTTCCTGTCCGCGTACATCGGCGAAATCGCCGTCAAAATGCTGTTGATGGGCAAAGAACTCGTCGCGGGTATTGACGACTGTCGGTTCCAGCTTGTTTTTACCGCTAAAAAAACCGATCACATCCTTTATGTTTTCCACGCCATAGATTTCCAGTTTGTCGACCACCGCGGCTTCGTAAGCGTTCTGTTTGGGCAGGATAAATCCTTTGAACCCTTCCTCGCGCGCTTTTATTGCGATGGGCAGAGCGCCTTTTATCGGCTGGAGGCTGCCGTCGAGCGATAATTCCCCCATAAGCATGTATTTATCCAGAAGCGACGCATCCATATCGCCGGCGGCGGCCATGATACCTGCCGCCAGCGGCAAATCGTAGGCGGAACCTTCCTTCCGGATATCGGCCGGCGCCATGTTTACGACGATGCGGCTGCGCGGGAACCGATAGCCGTTGACCTGCAGCGCCGAAATGATTCGCTCGTGACTTTCGCGTACGGCAATATCCGGGAGGCCTACCAAGAAAAACTGGATTCCTTTCGTACAATTTACTTCTACCGTTATTATTGTTGCGGATATGCCGTTTACTGCAGCTGCAAAAGTTTTGACTAACATGATTCAATGCTAATGTTTGTATTCGTG
>JAITDQ010000252.1 GCA_031282485.1 Tannerella sp.
TTTTTATGTATTTTTGTCCGTGATTTCACATCAATGTATACGAGATTAGAGGATTAAAATACATAATAATAACGGCTTCAATCCTGTTTTTTATGGGTTATGTCTTGCCTGTGATAGCGCTGAACTTGCCTTTTGTTCAACGATATGTGGCGGGTATTGCCGAAAATGAACTGTCAAAACTGCTTGACACGCCGGTGAAAATAGGCGAAGTCGAGGTGAACTGGATTAACCGCCTCGTACTTAAAGATGTCCGGGTGGACGATAAAAACGGGGAAAATATCTTGGAAGCCGGTAATATCACTGCCGGTTTTAAACTCTTACCGATCCTCCACGACAAATGGATTCTAACAACCGTGCGCCTGTTCGGCGTCTCCTGTCATATAAAAAAGGAAACGCCCGACAGCGAAACAAACATACAGTTCATAATTGATGCATTATCGAAAAGTCCGCAGGACAGCAGCCGGAATGTCGAATTACAGGTTCATTCGATAGCTGTAAGACGCAGCAGTGTCACGTATGACGTGCTGAGCGAAGAAAATACGAAACGGGAGTTCAACCCGAACCATATTCATATCAGTAATATCAGCGGGAAACTTTCGCTTAAACAGTACAGCCGGGATTCCGTCAATGCGCAAATCAGCAAATTAAGCTTTAATGAAATATCCGGGCTGAGTGTTGACAAATTATCAATGAATATGGTAAGCAACAGGGATACGGCTTATATAGAAAACCTTACGGTTAAACTCCCCCATTCCTCCGTTTCCATACCGTCGGCAGGAATCAACCTTTCCGACGTTGACAGTTTGCCGAAATTACTTGACAAATCCCTTTTAACGGTTCACGTCGCCCCGTCCGAAATATCATTGAACGACTTTGCCGCATTTTTGCCGGTCATGAAAGATTTTCCGGAGAATATCAGTGTTTCGGCCGATATTTCAGGCTCCGTCAACGATATATCATTCGGCGAACTGGCCTTACGGTACGGTACGGAAATGTCCTTCTCCGGGAATATGGGACTGAAAGGTCTAACCGATAAAAACGACGAGCTGTATTTGCTGGGGCAGGTGAAAAAACTGAATATCACGACGGAAGGATTGCGCAAAATAAGCAGTCATCTCCGTATTCCCGTGACCCTGCCCGAACCGGTCATGAAATTGAACGAACTGACGTTTGCCGGAGAGATTTCGGGTTTCACGAATCATCTGGTAGCGTTCGGCAATCTTTCGTCGTCGATAGGATCTGTTCATATAGACATGCTGATTGGCAATAAAAAAGAGAAAACGATGTATGTGAAAGGCCATATCGAATCGTCGAAATTAAAGATACGCGAGCTTTTCAAAGAAGGCAATCCATACGGCAGCGCCCGTTTTAATGCGGAAATTGATATTGTAAAACCCGCCGGCGCCGGGCAAAAAGTATCCGGCTCGGTAAAAGCGCAGATATATGAATTTAACTACAACGGGTACGACTACGAAAATATCTACGTGTCGGGAAAATTCAGGGAAAACGAATATGAAGGCCTGTTTCACGTGAACGACCCTAACGGAACATTAGAGATTCAGGGACTGTTCAGGAACGAAAACGAAAAATCCGTGTTTGACTTCATGGCAAGTATCCGTAACCTTCACCCCGATAAACTGCATTTAACCGACAAATACGAAAACCCGGAAATCTCGCTCGCCGTTAATGCCAATTTTATGGGCGATAACCCCGACGATTTCGAAGGCTCCATCGAACTGGAAGACCTGTCTTTTTATACTTCCACCGACAGCTTCGCCCTGAACAGCTTGCGGATAGAAACATCGGCAGACGAACGCCCGTATAAAAGAATACACGTCTCGTCCGACATAATAAACGGGGAAATAACAGGCGTTGTTTCCTTTTCTTCGCTTGCCTGTGATTTATTGAATACGGCCGGAATGTATCTTCCGTCGCTGATAAAAACCATTAAAAGCAAAGACATTACCAATAACGGTGAAAACAGGTTTGATTTTTTCTTTACCGTAGAAAATACGGAGAGCATCTCCAGCCTGTTAAAACTGCCGGTAGCCATCCTCCGGAAATCCGGTATTCGCGGACATTATAATAATGTAACGAACTCGCTGGCGACGGATGTTGACATGCCCCTCTTCAGCATCGGCAAAACAACTTTCGAAAACGGGAACCTGCACGTCGACAATACCGGCAAATCACTGAATGTCGGATTAACCGCATCGCAGAACTACAGGGAAAATACGCACAATTTCATCCGGCTAAAGTCGTATGCCTTGGAAGACAGCATAAACACTGCGTTCTACTGGACAAATGACAAGGAAGACAAGTTCGAAGCCGAAATAACGGCCTCCGCTTTGTTCGTCGAAGAAAACGACAATCAAAAACTGCGTACGGAAATAACGATACCTCCGGCACAGATTACGCTGAAAGATTCCCTCTGGAACATCGAACCGGCTTCCGTAACCCTGTCCGGCGGCAACATTTACATTGATAATTTTTACATCACGAAAGACAACCAGTACCTGCACATCGACGGCGTCATTTCGGACAATCCGAAAGAGCGGCTGTTTGTCGATTTAAAGGATATCGAAATAAGCCATATATTCGATGTCCTGAATATCCCTTCGCTTCAATTCGGCGGACGCACAACGGGTATGATTAACGCTCACGACCTTTTGGGAAGCATGATGATCGAAGGACGGCTCGAAATCCGGGATTTTTCCTTCAATCAGGCGGTACAGGGCAACCTGAACCTGTCAAGCGAATGGGATAACGACCGGCAGGGCATCCTGCTGTTAGGTTCCATTTATCCCAACGATTCCGTCTGGACGGACGTAAACGGGTATATATTCCCGATAGGAGAAAACCAGGGACTGTCGCTCTATTTTGATGCCAACCGGATAAATATCGCTTTTATGCAGAAATATATGAAAACGTTTGCCCGCGACGTCGGCGGACTTGCTTTCGGGAATGTGCATCTTTACGGCTCCTTCTCGGATATATTTTTGGAAGGCGCGCTCCTGATCCGGGACGGGAACATGAAAGTCAATATCCTGAATACGTCATACGCATTTTCCGATTCCCTTTTCATCGAAAAAGAGGCTATCCGCACTAAAAACATGACCGTATCCGACAAAGACGGGAACACCGGTTCATTAAACCTCAATTTCATGCACGAGAACTTCCGGGATATGAAATATGATTTGGATATAAAAACCGATAATTTGCTGGTATATGACATTCCCGAACGCGATAACCCGAAGATTTACGGGCAGGTATATGCCGGCGGGACGGCGAATATAACCGGTACGGAAGAACGTATCTATGTAGAAGGGAATCTGCGCACGAATACCGGTACTTCCGCCGGGTTCAATTTCACGGAAAATTCGACGGTGGAAAATTATGATTTCATCTCGTTCATCAACAAACCGGAAGATAAAAACCGCAAACCGACAAACGAAACCGGCAATGATGCCGGCGACAAAGATAATTTATCCATGGATTACCTGCTTAATTTCCTCGTAAATGTCACGCCCGACGCCAAACTGGAACTGACCATGGATCCCACTTCGGGCGATAAAATACGCGGCAGCGGCAGCGGAGACATACAGATCAGGTACGGAAACCTGAGCGACGTGCAAATATTCGGGAATTACTTCATATCGGAAGGTATTTACAATTTCAGCCTGCAACAGCTCATACGGAAACGGTTTAACATCCGCGACGGCAGTTTCGTCACATTCCGGGGTGATCCCATGGCAAGCAATATTGATATTAATGCCATCTACAACCTGACGGCCAACATTCAAGACCTCGACGAAACATTCATCACGGAAACCATGGAAACCGTCAACCCGAGCATCCCGGTCAATTGCGTCCTTAAACTTGAAGGCCGACTGCAAAACCCGGCCATAACGTTCGACCTTGAACTCCCCAGTTCAAACAGCGAACTGGAACGGCAGGTGAAGTCGTTCATCGATACGGAAGACATGATGACGCGGCAAATCATTTACCTTCTGGTTCTGAATAAATTCTACACCCCAGACTATTCGCGGAATGACTATCGTGCGAACGAATTCAGCGCCGTAGCATCGTCGGCGTTCTCCGCCCAGCTGTCCGGTATTCTCAGCAGCCTGACAGACAAGGTGCAGATTGGCACAAACATACGTTCCCGACAGGACGGAGTAAAGGATACGGAAGTCGAAATGCTCCTGTCGAGCCGCCTGCTGAACAACCGGCTGCTGTTCAACGGAAACTTCGGGTATAAAGACAACGCAATCATGTCGAGCGCGTTTGTCGGCGAATTTGACTTGGAATACAAACTCACACGAAGCGGCGAAATAAGCCTTAAAGCATACAATCATGCCAATGA
>JAITDQ010000271.1 GCA_031282485.1 Tannerella sp.
ATACAGTATCCCGTGAAATAACCGACGGCTCCGTTTGTAAGATTTGTGGATATATTGGACGGCGGCCCGCCGAACATTGGATTTTCTCCGCGCATCTCCGACGTACATTCATTAATGAATTTATAATATCCTTCCTCTATATTCAGGGCTTGCAGCCTGATTCTGTCGCCTGGAGAAACCATGTAGATATTATCGTTATCCTTGTTTTTCTCAACAACATTCTCATCCGTAATATCTTCAAAATAATAAATGGTATTTTCCAAATAAGAACCGTCGAAAAATTCATCATCCGTAACAATATAATTACTTATCTGATTATTGGAAAGGCTATCGTTTATATAAAACCGGAACAGATAAAAATCCTTCACCCCCGGCGGGTCCTGGGCAAACACATTCAGGGCAAAATGCCTGTAACCCATGATATTAAGAGGTTTGACATTGATGGAATCGATCGTCAGTACAGGCGATACGGTCGTTACGGATTCGTACGTTTCAGGCGTTCCGTCCTTATCGAAATCGACGTCAACACGGAGATGATACGTTGCGCCGGAACGCACGGCAAAGCGGGATTTGCTAAAATAATATCCGTTTTCGCCGTATGACAGATCGTATACATTCCCTTCGGAATCTTCTATTTGCACATTTGCGTCGGCGACAGGGCTGTTTTCCTTGTTGTCGAAATAAGGGGATGAACTCGTTATCCTGACCGACTGATGCTTGTTTTCGTCGGTCAGGCATCCGTATATAACAATAACAGGCTCACTGTCACGCGTATTTATATCAATGGGCGCCGTACACGAAAAAAGTACGGCTAACGGAAACACATATACCGGAATAAAACCAAATAATCGCTTCATCATTCTATTCAAAATTTAAAATTATACGTTATGGAAGGCACCACGCCAAAGAGATACATCATTTCCGCATAAGGAAGTCCCGTATCCTCATTCTGGCTGTATGTTATCATCCAGGGATTTTTCTTCCCGTAAGCATTATAAAGGGAAACGTTCCATTCGCCGCGCCAACGCTTTTTGGAATCAGGCCTGGGGATGTAAGTGAAAGACAGGTCAAGGCGGTGATAATCAGGACGGCGGTATTCGTTTCGTCCCGAATAGATCGGGAAATACTCCCCTTCCACTTCAAAACGTCCCGAAGGATACGTCGTAGGATTACCCGTGGCATAGACCCATATAGCCGAAAACGAACATTTCCTTGACAGCTCATAATTTACCACAATATTCAGGTTATGCGTTTTGTCATAAGGTGAAAGATATGTTTTTCCCTTATTGACTTCGGGAATTGTACGTTCCGAACGCGACAGCGTGTAATTCACAAAACCGGTAAGGCGTCCCCGGTTTTTGCGAACCATAAACTCGACTCCGTAAGCCCAGCCTTTCCCCGTACGGACTTCGCCTTCCAGTTTTTTATTAAGCATCAGGTTCGCATGTTCGGCAAAATCAATCACGTTGCCCTGTTTCTTGTAATACAGCTCCACCGACGTTTCATACGTGTTATCATCCAAGTTCCGGAAATAACCGGCCGAAAACATATCCACTACCTGTGGCTTTATATTCGGGCTGGCAGGAAACCATACATCAAGCGGAGAACCGGATGCGGAATTGTTCGCAAGCTGCATGAACTGTACATTATGCAAATAATTGCCTTTCAGCGATGAGTTTTCCCCAAGCCGCAACACAAAACCCAAACGAGGCTCCAGCGCGGCATAAGTATTGTAAATCTCACCCGATTTATACGTCAAAGAATCCGTAACGCGGTAATCGTCATTGTAATGATAAACCGTCCCTTTTCCCATATTCTGGAAAGCCGACAAACGCACTCCGTATTTGACGCTTAACGTTTCGGAAAATTTCTGTTCGTTTGAAAGATAAACGGCATGTTCAAGAGCGTTGGAACCTTCAACTTTATAATTAATCGCAGATTTGCCGTCTGCGGAAGTATCCATTTTTGCAAATCCCGGCTTAAAACGGTGCAAAATGCTCGAAAGACCGTACGTCAGATTCCATTTTTCATCAATGGAATGTGTCATGTCAAAGCGCAGCATGTAATCCATTATGCTCGATTCCCACAGCGCCTTTGCGCCTTCCAGTTTAGATTGAAGGCCATAATCATAATTACTGATGTTAAAACTTGCTTTTGAAGACAGTATCCCGGAATAAATATGTCGCCACGACGTGGCAACCGCGCCGTTACCGTAATGAAAATCACCCGGTTCCGCGCCAAAATTATCTTTCCCGTAATAACCGCTGACATCGACTATATCGTTGCGGGAAAAGTGGTGCGTCACTTTCGCATTGAAATCGTAAAAATAAACCGACGACTTGCGCATAGCCTCATCCGAAGATAATTTAAGGAACAAATCCGCATAACTGCGACGTCCGCCCACTAACCACGACGTTTTTTCACCGACAGGTCCCTCCATCATCAACCGGCTGGATATTAATCCTATCCCGCCAACGCCGTTAAACCGTTCGGGCGGGTCGCTTTTAGTCCGCACGTCCAATAACGAGGAAAGCCGTCCGCCGTACTTCAAAGGCATATCGCCTTTATATAAATCAAGTCCGCTAAGCACATCATTATTAAAAATAGAGAAAAACCCCATAAGATGCGAAGGATTGTAAATCGTAGTATTATCAATAAGTATAAGATTCTGGTCCGGCGAACCGCCGCGCACACTGAACCCGGAACCGCCCTCCGAAGTCGTCTGCACGCCCGGTAAAAGCTGTATCGCCTTAATAACATCGACTTCACCCATTAATGCGGGCATTCGTTTAATTTCCACCGCACTCAGTTTTTCAACGCCCATATTCAGGCTCTTCACCCGTTCATCGGGAGCCGTGGATGTCACCAAAACCTCTCCCAACTGAATATTATTATCAAGAAAAAAATCAACCGTCTGACTTTGACGGAGGTCGACTTTCTGACTGACTTCGCTAAAACCTACATACGATACGGAAACCGTATACACCCCTTCCTTATTAAATTGAAGTGAATAATTCCCCGCTTCATCGGACAATGTAGCTAATGATGAGCCTTTTACTTTTATAAGCGCCGACACCAAAGGCTCACCCGACAAACGTTCAACAACTCTTCCTTTTAATTCAACTTTTTGCGCCATACCTGTATAAAGAAATAAAAAACAGAGATGCAAAAAAAGACTTTTTCTTATCATCATCATTCTATTAGTACCCAAAAAAACACCTCTTAAACCCATACCAACAAAGTGGTAACCGTCTGATTTGACCAAAGGCACGTGACCAAACATCAACCCTCCCTGTTGATTCCCGTCCGATTCGGAAGCGCCAAATGGCGTCTGACAAACGGGCGGGCAAAAGTAGTTATTTTTTGGGGATTGTCAAACAAAATATTCTTTTGTAGCGAAGATTATGATGATTTGTGTTATCTTTGCAAGCAACAATAATTTTAAAAAAATTACGATGAACTCAACATTATTTTCTGATAACGCAAGTTGCAAAGCCAAAAGGTTTGTTTGCCTTTTTGTCTGTTCGGTACTTCTATTTTCCTGCGACCGGAAAACGGACGAATGGAAATTAGTATGGGAAGATGATTTTAATCAAAAAGACCGTTTCAACGAGAATTATTGGAGTAAAATCCCACGCGGACATTCCGACTGGCAGAATTATATGTCCGATTTTGATTCTCTTTACCGGATGGAGGACGGCAATCTTGTTCTGCGAGGGATTGTAAATAACAGTTTACCGCATGATACGGCCACCTTCCTGACCGGTGGCGTCTGGACGAAAGACAAAATCAATTTCGAACGCGGACGTGTAGAGATCTGCGCAAAACTTGGAGGAGCGCAAGGCGCCTGGCCGGCTATCTGGATGCTGCCGCAGAATGGTTCCTGGCCGGACGGAGGGGAAATTGACATCATGGAACGCCTTAATTCGGAAGACATCGCCTATCAGACGGTTCATTCACACTATACCTATACGCTGGGCATCAAAAATCCTCCCACAGGCGTCACTGCGGCCATTGACCCTGCCGGATATAACGTCTATGCCGTTGAGCTTTACGCGGACAGCATTTGCCTGTTTATTAACAACAACCATACCATGACATACCCCCGGATAGAAACAGACAAGGAAGGACAATTCCCTTTTGATCAACCGCAATATCTGTTGATAGATATGCAGTTAGGCGGTTCATGGGTCGGAGCGGTTAATTCCGGAGATCTGCCTGTCGAGATGTGGATCGATTGGGTCAGATATTATAAACATGAGTAAAAAAATTGTTGTACGCCTGCAAGCGACTGCACGGAATCCGACAAAAAACAGCTTCAAACACTGTTGTCAACCCTGAATGAAAACTCTAATAACCTGTTATTTCCGGGTAAATTAAAAAAGTAGCGCTAATTACACCATTTGCACGGAGCGGAACAACGGGAAGCCTTGAATAGTCGTTTGCCGGCGTCGAAGGCGCTATTTTGCCTCTGTTTTCCCGGACTTTTTAGCTTTTCGCTGAGCGGCTTTTTCCTTTTGGGCGGCTTTGCTTGCTCTTTCTTTTTCCCGTTGGGCGGCTTTACGTTCTTTTTCCCTTTGTTTCAGCAGGGCATCGCTTTCTTTCTTTTTTTGTTTGCGTTCTTTTTCCTTTTGTTTCAGGCGTTCTTTGGCGGCTTTTTCTTTTTCTTTGCGTAACTGTTCGTTCGTTTTGGCCTGCTGTTTTTTCTGATCCAGGGCTGCTTTTTTGGTTTCTTCTTTGGACAGTGCGGCTTCGGCTTCCCCGACGGCGGCGGCTTCGGCTTCCTGTTTGCGTATTTCCTGAAGCTGTTCGAATGTAAGTTCGCCTTCTACCCGTCCCCGGGGTTCCTCGCTGACTGCGCTGTCGGCCGGCGCTTCGTTTTCGGCGGCAAGTTCTTTTGCCGTACTTATACTTTCCTGAATCTTTTTGAATTCATCCGTTACCTTAACACGTTTGAAGAGTCTTCTAAAGATATTCTCCCTTTTTGCTTTGGGACGTTCGTCTTCGTCCGCCGCCGTTTCGTCCGGAACGGTTTTTTCGGGGACGATTTCCGGGTCGGATGTTTGCGGGATGTCTTCTTTCGACTGTTTTGTTACAGCCGGAGGTGCTTCTTCCCCGACCGTGACGGGTTCCGCGGGCGGAGTTTCGGGTTCTGTTTTCTCCCGTTCGTCTTTTGACGGCTCGGACGGTTTTGCCGGTGCGGACGGTGCGGACGGTTTTGACGT
>JAITDQ010000275.1 GCA_031282485.1 Tannerella sp.
TAATTGGCGATACAGGCGGGGCTGTACGTGTCGCCGGCTTCTTTTACGACGGCGGGATATTCGGCCAGCATCTGTATGAGAGCCTCTTCCTTTTCCGTTACGGGAACATCCGGCGACAGGCGTTCCGGCAAACGGATATTCAGCTCCGCCACCTTGCGCAGCACCGAACGTATACGTGCATACGTGTATTGAATGAAAGAGCCTGTATTCCCGTTGAAATCAACGGATTCTTTCGGGTTGAATGTCATGTTTTTGCGCGGGTCGACCTTGAGTATAAAATATTTCAGCGAACCAAGCCCGATGATGCGGATGATGCGTTCGGCATCTTCGGCCGTCAGGCCGTCCAATTTGCCCAGCTCACGGGATATGTCGCGGGCTGTGGCAATCATTTCATCCATCAAATCGTCGGCGTCGACGACCGTTCCTTCCCGGCTCTTCATCTTGCCTTCGGGCAGTTCGACCATTCCGTACGAAAAGTGAACGAGACCTTTCCCAAATTCAAATCCCAGCCTGTCGAGCAGGACGGACAACGCCTGGAAATGATAATTCTGTTCGTTCCCCACGACATAAATCATCCGGTTGATGGGATAATCGTCGAAACGCAGTTTTGCCGTTCCGATATCCTGGGTCATGTATACGGAAGTGCCGTCGGAACGGAGGAGCAGTTTTTCGTCCAGACCGTCGCCGGTAAGGTCAGCCCACACGGAACCGTCGTCGCGGCGGTAAAAGATGCCTCTGTCCAATCCTTCCAGCACGGTTTTCCTGCCCTCAAGGTACGTTTCCGATTCATAATAAATCCGGTCGAAGTCGACGCCAAGACGTTTGTATGTTTCGTCAAAACCGGCATAAACCCAGCCGTTCATCCTGTTCCAGAGCGACCTCACCGCTTCGTCGCCGGCTTCCCAGCGGCGAAGCATGTCACGCGCCCCGGCCATAAGCGACGAAGCGGCTTCGGCTTCTTCGCCGCTCAATCCTCCGGACTGCAATTCCTTCAATTCTTCCTTATAGCGTTTGTCAAAAAGCACATAAAAATCCCCGACAAGATGATCGCCCTTTTTCCCCGAAGATTCGGGCGTCACGCCTTCGCCCCATTTCTGCCACGCCAGCATGGATTTGCAAATGTGTATGCCGCGGTCGTTCACAATATTCGTCTTGACAACACGATAGCCGTTCGCCTTCATTATTTCGGACAGGCTGTAGCCGAGCAGATTGTTGCGTATGTGTCCCAGGTGAAGCGGTTTGTTGGTGTTGGGGGACGAATACTCGATCATCACCAGCGGAGCCTGTTCCGTCGCTTCCCTGCGGCCGAACTCGGGGGTTGAGTGAATTTGATTGAGAGCCTCCAGCCAGCAGGCGCTTCCTATCGTCAGGTTAAGAAAACCTTTTACGACATTAAAGCCGGCGACTAATTCCGGATCGCTTGCGAGCAGGCGTGTCCCAATCTCCTGCGCCGTCAGTTCGGGCGATTTCCGGGACGCTTTCAGGAACGGGAAAACGACAAGCGTCAGGTGTCCCTTGTATTCCCGCTTCGTTTTCTGCAGCGAAACCGTTTCTATTTCAACATTATATAATTCTTTAATAGCGGCAGAAACCGCTTCCGATAATTTTTTTTCTATATTCATGACATGCAAATTTTGCACAAAGGTAAAAAAAATCATACATTTGTTCTATTTTTAATAACATTATTATGATACACGGGCAGGAAAATAAGAAGTATAAATGGGGACTTGCGTTAAGCGGCGGCGGGGCAAGAGGCTTCGCCCACATAGGTGTATTCAGGCTTTTGGAAGAATGTGGCCTCCGTCCCGACATAATCGTGGGAACGAGCGCCGGCGCCCTTATGGGCACGCTGTATGCCGACGGGTATGCGCCGGACGAAATCATGTCGCTGTTTACGGGACGCGAATTTTCCGAATTTGCATCCGTGCAGTTCCCGGTAACGGGACTGTTCGACAGCAGCAAATTCCACAGCTATGTGAAAAAAATAATACGCGCGGAGAAATTCGAAGACCTGCAAATCCCGATGACTGTCATGACGACCGATCTCGACCACGGCAAGGCGCATGCTTTCGCCAAAGGTCCCATAGCGGACGTGATTACGGCATCCTGCAGCGTGCCGATCCTGTTTAATCCGGTCGTTATCGACGGCGTCTGCCACGTCGACGGGGGACTGTTCCACAACTTCCCCGTCTCCATTATCCGGGACGAATGTGACGCCGTGATCGGCTCGAACGTGAGTCCCGTTGTGCCCGAGAAATACAACAAAAATATCATCGGGATTGCCGAAAGGTCGTATCATTACCTCTTCCGGTCGAATACGGAAAAAGACCGCACGCTGTGCGATATCCTTATCGAAACGGACGAATTTGGGAAATACAAAATGTTCGACCTGAAAAATGTAGAACAAATCGTCCGGATCGGATACGATGCCGCCGTCCGCGCTTTCGACGAATATCTGAATAACAGGCCGATCGCCAAACTCATCAAAAGCTTTTCGGTTAAAACGAAATTATCGCCCGGTGACTTTTAACTCAAACAACGTATTTATGAAAACAAACAAACACATTATTTACCAGACGTTCCCGCGGTTATTCGGGAATTACGGCGAAAACCCCGTAAAGAACGGCAGCATCGAAGAAAACGGGTGCGGCAAGTTCAATTCTTACACGGCAAAAGCCCTCGAAAGCATCCGGGAGTTGGGCGTAACGCATATCTGGTACACCGGCATCATCGCTCATTCTACCTGTACCGACTACACGGCATACGGCATCCCGAAAGACCACCACGCTATTGTGAAAGGGAACGCCGGTTCGCCGTATGCCGTCAGAGATTATTATGATGTAGACCCCGACTTGGCCGAAAATGTCCCGAACCGGATGAATGAGTTCAAGGCGCTCGTGAAACGCACGCACGATGCGGGGATGAAGGTCATCATTGATTTTGTACCCAATCACGTCGCCCGCAGTTACCGGTCGTTAATGAAACCGGCTTATGTCGACGACCTGGGGCAGCACGACCGTACGGAACTGGCGTTCTCGGCCGTGAATAATTTCTATTATATCCCCGGACACTCTCTGGAACTGCATTTCGGTGCGCAGGAAGAAGATTTCGAGTACAGCGAATTTCCCGCAAAAGTGACGGGTAACGACTGTTTCAGCGCGACACCCGGAAGAAACGACTGGTACGAAACCATAAAACTGAACTATGGCGTCGATTACCTGAACGGGGGAACGAAGTATTTTTCACCGACGCCCGGCACTTGGCACAAAATGCTGGATATCCTTCTGTTCTGGGCAGGGAACGATATTGACGGGTTCCGCTGCGATATGGCGGAAATGGTTCCCGTCGAATTTTGGAGCTGGGCTATCCCCCGCGTTAAAAGCCGCAAAAATGTAATGTTCATCGCCGAAGTATATAACCCCGGACTGTACCGGACTTTTATAGAAACCGGCAAATTCGACTATTTGTACGACAAGGCCGGCATGTACGACACGCTGCGCAAAATAATATGCCGTGAAGCCCCCTGCACCGATATAACGGCCTGCTGGCAGGCAATCGAGCCGGTCAAGGAACACATGCTGTTTTTCATCGAAAATCACGACGAACAGCGAATTGCGTCCGACTTTTTCGCCGGCAATGCACAGGCGGGAATCCCCGGATTGGCGCTTATTGCCCTGCTCGACGTCAATCCCGTCATGATTTATAACGGACAGGAACTGGGTGAAAAAGGCATGGACGACGAAGGATTCAGCGGCATGGACGGGAGAACGTCCATATTCGACTACTGGAGCATGAAAAGCGTACGCGACTGGGCTGACAGCGGCCGTTTTGACGGCGGAAAACTTGACGACGAACAGCGCCGCCTGCGGGAATCATACAAAACGATCCTTACGCCGGCAAAGAACGAAAAGGCGCTTTCCCACGGCCGTTTTTACGGACTGGCCTATTGCAACAGGGACAATCCGGCTTTCCCGTCGGAACAGATGTCGGCCTTCCTTCGCAAGTATGAAAACGAACTGATCCTCGTCTTCATCAACTTCGACAGCAAAACGCATCATTTCCGCGCAAACATACCCGAAAACGCTTTCGACGTCTTAAATATCCCGGACAACATCGCGTCGAAAGCGAGAGACCTCATTTCGGGCGAAGAAACGATCTGCGCCCTTACGCATGCATGTCCCTACCGGGAAAGCCTGCCTGCCTGCTCGGTCAAAATACTGAAGATAAGTTATTAATTACCTCCGCCATTAGCGAGAGGCGTCAGTCTGAAGCAGTCGCTGAAAGTTCTTTCCCTCCTCTGTTCATCACCTCCATTCTGCACCGGATTTCCGTTTCGGAAAAGGCGATGCCCAGCAGCAGGATTTTCCCTGTATACGGATTGTAATATTTCTTTTCGTGAATTTGTGCCATTGCCCTGTCAAGCAGCGTTCCGGCATCTTCCTTTTTGCTGTATTTCAGTTCGGCGACAACCGTCAGTCCCGGCTGTTTCCAGACGGCGTCGGCGCGACCGAAGTTGCCCGACACTTCCGCATGGACTTCAAGACCCAGAAAACGCAACCATACCAGCACCAGTGCGTGATAATGCGCTTCACAGTTCATCTTCAACTCATTCGGGACGGTGGCGACAAGCGTTTCGAGACATTCGGCAAAGCCCTGTTCGTCGCAGTTGCGGAGGCTTGCGGTTACACGGTCGCGCAGTTCGTCCATTTTGTACGACGGATAATTCCCGTAGGTAAGCAGTATCTCCGTCAGTAATGCTCTGTTGACTTCCATGTTGGGGATTCCCAGCGTATATGTTGTTCCGTATTCGGTCGATTCAATTTC
>JAITDQ010000008.1 GCA_031282485.1 Tannerella sp.
AATTAGCATCTTGGGTGCTGAAGGCGAATTGAAGTTTGAGCAAAAAGATGATGCTCTACATATCACTTTACCCGAAACAAAACCCTCTGAACACGCAATTTGTCTGAAGATAACGCCGGCTTTGAATCCTATACCGAAAATCATCGAAGAATTAATATGACGTCCTTTGACATTGTTGTAAAATAAAATAAGAATAGACAAAAGAACGCCGACAGGCGTTCAATATGAATAATTCCGAACTTATAAAAAGCAGCAATAGAACAGAAAAGCAGTAAGAAAAAAGCGAAAAATATGAGTATATTTAACTCATAACTCATGTAATATGGAAAAGTAGTAATAAAAAATATATGGAAACAATCACATCATATCTTATTCGTCCGACTGTAACGCGGAAGGGCGAGGTTAGGGCATGGGAGGAAGAAATCCTTCTTCCCACCTACGAAGCCGGAAAAGAGGAGAAGAATCCCATTTTTTCCGAAAAGCGAGTATATCAGGGCAGTTCGGGCGTAGTGTATCCCTATCCTGTCATCGAAAAAATCGCGGACGAAAAAACGGAAAAGCCTTACAAAGCCCTTTTTCTGGAAAACGAATATCTGAAAATCATGATTCTGCCCGAACTCGGCGGACGTGTGCAGATGGCGTACGACAAAGTGAAACAGCGTCATTTTGTGTATTACAATCAGGTGATTAAGCCGGCGCTGGTTGGATTGACCGGTCCGTGGATTTCGGGAGGGATTGAGTTTAACTGGCCTCAGCATCACCGTCCGAGTACTTTTTTGCCCGTCGATTACCGTATCGAACCGCACGGCGACGGAAGCGTTACCGTCTGGTGCAGCGAAGTGGAGCGGATGTTTCGCACGAAGGGGATGCACGGTTTCACGCTGTATCCCGGCAGGGCGTATCTCGAAATCAGGGTAAAAGTGTATAACCGGACGATTTTTCCGCAGACCTTTCTGTGGTGGGCGAATCCGGCCGTGTCGGTCAACGAGCGGTATTATTCGGTTTTTCCGCCGGATGTGCACGCTGTTTTCGACCACGGACGGCGTGATGTTTCGAGTTTCCCGATTGCCACGGGAACATACTACAAACAGGATTATTCGGCGGGCGTGGATATTTCGCGCTACAAAAATGTGCCTGTTCCGACTTCGTTTATGGCGGTTCGTTCGAAGTTCGATTTTGTCGGAGGATACGAAGACGACACGCAGGCGGGATTGCTGCACGTGGCAAATCATCACATCTCGCCCGGAAAAAAACAGTGGACATGGGGTTGCGGCGATTTCGGACGCGCATGGGACAGAAACCTCACCGACGAAGACGGCCCGTATATCGAACTGATGACGGGCGTTTACACCGACAATCAGCCGGATTTTTCGTGGCTGCAACCCGGCGAAGAAAAATCATGGACACAGTATTTCATGCCCTACGCCGAAGTCGGTTACGTGAAAAATGCCAACAGAGATGCTATGGTCAATGTCGAAATAAACGACGGCGCCGCACGAATCACGCTTTACGCAACTTCCGCATTTACGGATTTGGAAATACGGTTGAGCGTTGAAGGAAAAATCCTGTTTTCGGACAAAAACGTATCGGTATCGCCCGAAAAAACATATCGTACGACCGTCGAAACCGGCGACGTCCTGCCGGAAGATGTTCTTTTCGAACTCGTAACCGCCGCCGGCAAGACCATCCTTCGCTATCAGGCGGACAAGCCGGAAATCGAACCGGCGCCAAACCCCGCTTCAGCCGCACGCGACCCGAAAGAAATTAAATCCGTCGAACAGTTATATCTCACCGGTTTACATCTGGAACAATACCGTCATGCCACATACAATCCCGCCGATTATTACCTCGAAGCGCTGAAACGCGAACCGGGCGACATCCGCAGCAACAACGCTATGGGACTGATGATGATGCGCAAAGGACAGTCTGACGCAGCCGAGCCGTATTTCCGAAAAGCAATCGAAACGTTGACGCAGTACAACCCCAATCCTTACGACGGCGAACCGTATTACAATCTGGGCTGTTGTCTGAACATGCAGCGACGCCGTGAAGAAGCGTACGAAGCATTTTTCAAATCTGTCTGGAACGTGGCATGGCAGGACGCCGGTTATTTCGAAATAGCCCGCATCGACGCCGCAACAGAACGCTGGAACGACGCGCTGGAACATGTCGAGCGTTCGCTGGCGCGTAACGTCGGCAATCACAAGGCGCGACATCTGAAAACCGCTATCCTGCGCAAAACGGGACAAACGGAAACCGCTCTGCGCTTCATCGACGAATCGCTCGCCGCCGACCTTTTCAACATGGGCTGCCGGTTCGAAAAATACCTGATCACCGGCGAACAGCGCGATTTGGACGAACTGACGACACTGACACGCGGAGCCGTACATCCTCACATCGAATATGCGCTCGACTACGCCTGGGCGGGAATGTACGACGAAGCGGCGCAACTGCTTTCGTACTGCATCCGCGACGAAAACGATGTTTATCCGACGGTTTATTATGCGCTGGGCTGGTTTGCCTCGCTCTCGGGCGACGAAGAGAAAGCAAGGCGTTATTATGTCAAAGCCTCGCAGATGTCGCCCGACAGATGTTTCCCGAACAGAATCGAAGAAGTCAGCATGTTTGAAGACGCAATACGGCTGAATCCTTCGGACGGATATGCGCACTGTTATCTGGGAAATTTCCGGTACGCCGCCCGCCTGTACGACGAAGCCATCGACTGCTGGGAACGCTCGGCGCTGTTGAATGACAAATTCCCGACTGTCCTGCGAAATCTCGCTCTGGCATATTATAACAAACGAAACGACAAAACCCGCGCCCTGCAACTGCTCGAAACCGCCTTTGCGCTGGACAAAACCGACGCACGTATCCTGATGGAACTCGATCAACTGTACAAAAAGACGGGAAAACCATACCGCGAACGGCTGGATTTTCTCGAAAGTCATCCCGACCTCACCGAACAGCGCGACGACCTCTGTATCGAACGGATTACGCTCTACAATCAACTGGGAATGTATCCCAAAGCCAAAGAACTGATTGCCGGCAGGAAATTTCATCCATGGGAAGGCGGCGAAGGAAAAATTGCCGGACAGTATGTCCTGTGCCGCATCGAAATGGCAAAACAGGCCATCGCCGCCGGACAATTCGACGAAGCCCTGCGTCTGCTGCACGAAACGGACGTCTATCCCCACAACCTCGGCGAAGGCAAACTCATCAACGCCGAAGATAACGATGTGGACTATTACAAAGGTCTGGCATACCGCGGCGCCGGCAATGAGGAAAAAGCCCTGGAATGTTTCAGAAAGGCGACAACCGGCTCGTCCGAACCGCAACAGGCTTTTTTCTA
>JAITDQ010000141.1 GCA_031282485.1 Tannerella sp.
TGTGAATATCATCCGCTTGATCGTAGAAACGAAAGACGGCGTGTTCGAAGGAAAAATAAACATGATGGTTCACGACGTCGAAGACATCCAGAAGATGTGTATCGCCCTGTCCAAAATCAAAAACATACAGTCCGTATCACGCATTGCCAACTGAAGGATCGGATTATTTTCCGCCGAATCCTAAATGATTGTTTTCCCAAACGGGGTAAGCGATAATCCCGCCATTTTGAAATGTTGCAGGCCGAACGGGATGCCGATTATGGTGATGCATAATAATAAACCGAAAAACAGATGACTGATACATATCCAGAACCCTCCGCATATCAGCCATAAAATATTCATTATGACGGTCAGGCAGCCGCCGGAATGTCCGGTGTCCGCTATGGTGCTGCCGAACGGCCATAATGCAAGTCTTGCAAGTTTCAGCGTCTGCAGGCCGAACGGGATGCCGATGACCGTAATCATTAGAAGCAAACTTGATACCGCGTATTCAATGGCGGTTATGATGCCGCCGAGTAAAAGCCAGATTATATTACCTGCTAATTTCATCTTTGTGTTTATTTATATGGTTTAATAATTACTCATGATACGAAAGCGGTTGATCGTACGGCGCCGATTTCAGGCTGTCCATTTCCGCAAATACGTTGCGTTTGACGATTTCGAAACTGTCCCGCAATTCGGGCTTTACCGGCTCGGAGGGCGGCGATTCCATTTTCAGCGGGTCTGTCGGCTGACCGTTTTTGTGTACGCGGAAGTCGAGGTGCGGCCCGGTGGAAAGGCCGGTTGAACCGACATAACCGATGACGGCGCCCTGCTTCACGTGCGCA
This sequence comes from Tannerella sp., assembly GCA_031282485.1. Classification (GTDB taxonomy): domain Bacteria; phylum Bacteroidota; class Bacteroidia; order Bacteroidales; family Tannerellaceae; genus Tannerella. Next base: position 828 of record JAITDQ010000141.1, read on the forward strand.
CCGTTGTGTATCTCTTTCCCAAAACCGCTCAGGTGCATGTAGGTAGTCGTGTAAACGGCGTTGTGTTTTATTTTTATGTAATTGCCGCCGCCGTTCGAATCGAACCCTTTCGCGATAACCGTCCCGTCGCCGATCGCCTTTACCGGAGTGCCGACAGGGGCTGCATAATCGACGCCATGATGAGCGCGGTATCGTTTAAGTATCGGATGAAAACGGGCGTTGCTGAACCGCGATGTTATCCGCGAAAAGTCTAACGGCGCTTTCAGAAATGCTTTGCGCAGCCCGTTGCCCTGCGCATCGAAATAATCGAGGATGCTGTCCTGCATAAAGGGGATCGCGGTAAATTCCCTGCCCTGATGTACGAAAACAAGCCCTTCGACGGACGATATCTTCAGTTCGGTCGTATCGTCGATGTATGCCACATCATATATCACGCGGAAAGAATCGCCTTCTTTTACATCAAAAAAATCTACCTGCCATGCAAGGATATCCGATATTTTCAGCGCCAGTAGAGGGTCTGCCCCGTTGCGTTTAACGATATTCCACAGAGAAGAGGTTATTTCGCCCTCCATGTATTGACGTTTCAAACGAACCGCCTTGTTATATTCGTATGCTTTGATACTGTCGCCCGTAATGTCGATGACGGAGAAACCGGTCGATGATTTTGCAAAGACAATATATTGAATTGCGGCGAGGCTGTCCTGCGCGGTCAGCGTGGTATAGGTCATGCCGGTTCTCAGTTTTCTCGGATCCAGCACTTCGGCCGACGCACGGCAAAGGTTGTCGGTCATTTTTGCCGTGAAACCAAGTCGTGTAAATATGGCGGAAGGGCTGTCGCCGTTTTTTACGACGAAGTCCGTCCTGTCAAGCGAATCCGTACGGATGCCATACTCGTATATGTGGCTCCGGCTGTCAATCCATTCTTCGCCGATTTCCTCTTCCGTTACTTTTGCCGCCTCTTTTTTGCAGGAAACGAACAATGAAAGGCAGAGCAGCCATATTGCACCTGTTTTTAAGCGCCGGCAGCGGATGTTATCTGTTACAGTCATCATATAAAAGATATTTTTTACGTATTTCCTTATAGGCATCCAGATCGTTTTTCCAGGATGCACGTATTTCCTCCTCGCTCATCCCTTTCGTAATCTGCCGGCGGAGCATGTCCGTTCCTGCCAGCAAGTCAAACCATTCGGCGCGCGAAAAAAACGTTTTCGCGTCGCGGCCTGATTTCTCAAAAAAGCCGATGACGAATTTCAGCGTCAGTCCGCCTTCGAACGGCTCATTCCTGAGGTCAACGCCGTAACAGGTTTCTCCCTTATACATCGGGTTCATGTCCATTCCTTCCAGCGGCCGGGGCGAAAAGGTGAAGTCCCCGTACTTTTTATCGGGACAGCCCAGCGCCTGAAACGGAAACGCCGTCCCCCGCCCGACGCTTATATTCGTGCCTTCAAAAAAACACAGGGACGGATACAGGCGGATCGATAAATCGTTCGGCAGATTGGGCGACGGTTTGACGGGCAGGCTATACGGCTGACCGTGTCGCCAGCCTTTCATCGGGACAACCGTCAGCCGGCAACTGTTTTTCCCTGTCCGTATCCAGCCTTCGCCGTTTATCATCCGGGCAAGTTCTCCCACCGTAAGGCCGTGAAGGACGGGTATCGGATCGACGCCGACGAACGACGCGAAACCTTTTGTGCGTACCGGCCCGTCGACGTAATCATTGGGATTGGGACGGTCGAGAACGATAACGTCCTTGCCGTTTTCGGCGCAGGCTTCCATTACGTAATGCAGGGTGCTTATGTAGGTATAAAATCGCGCGCCCACGTCCTGAATGTCGAAAATGACGGCGTCAATGTCGGATAACTGCGAGACGGTCGGCTTGTTGCTTTTGCCGTAAATGGAGACGACCGGTATGCCCGTGTTGCCGTCGATACCGTTTTTTCCGTCGGCGCCGGCGTCGTCCGTTCCGCGAAAACCGTGTTCGGGGGCAAAAACTTTCTTTACATCGAATCCCTCTTTGACGAAAATATCCGGTAAATGCGTGCCGTCGTTCGCTACGGACGTCTGATTCACGACGAGGCCAATGCGTTTTTGTTTCACTAAGTTTTTTATGACATCAATCTGTTCGGCGCCCATTATTATTTCCGGGTTTGAGTTTGCCGGGGCTGTTTTTGAAATCGTCACGGCAATTTTTCCCGTTCGCGCGGAGTGCGTTACAGGCTCCGTCTGACCTGCATTTGCGGCTGAAACGGTTGCAAGGGCTAAGGTAAATATGTATTTTGAGTATAAAATGATATTTTGC
>JAITDQ010000142.1 GCA_031282485.1 Tannerella sp.
TTTCTCCACGGCGTAAAGGTAAATATTTTTTTCTTTCCCTGTCTTTTTCAGGCAAAATATTAAATAGAATGATACGCTGCGAACCCATCCGTATTATCCAATCATGAAAGAGCTGTTACCCGTGAGGAATACAAATCCGAGTATAGGTGAAGTATATCTGAAGCATAAAATGAGTATAAAACGAGTATAGAATGAGTATAGAACAGAGCCTGACATGGACGGAGAGCAGCAATACGAAGGCGAACGTATCCGGCAGGCACCGAAAACGAACGCCTTCTATTTGCCGGTTGTGTGTTTTTTAATGAAGCGGAGAATCAGTCCGCCGGAGGGGTTGACGACCGTGCCGTGGTCAAAGCCTTGCAATTCATATAGCACGACATCGTTGTCAAAGGATTTCATGACGGCTTTCAGGTGGAGGTTTTCTTCAAACCTTGCGGTCATTTCCAAATCTCTGTCGCCTGTAATCAAAAGGGTTGGCGGCAGGTTTTTTCTTACGCGGTTAATTGGGGCGTATTCGTCTATGACGGGGATGTCCATGGGTAATCCGCGTTCCTTGCGAATGGTGTAGTGGGTGTTTGTCTGGCCGCTTATCGGGATCAGGCCTTTGATCAGGCCGGCGTCGATGCCGTATGCGGCCAGATATTTTTTATCAAATCCGACCATAAGCGCGAGATAACCGCCGGCCGAATGACCGGACACAAATATTTGACCGGGATCGCCGCCGTATTTTTCAATATTCCTGAAAACCCACGCGGTAGCTTCGGCTGCATCCGTGATATAGGCAGGATTTGTCGCGGCAGGGCTTAAACGGTAATTTACCGCTACAACGGCAATGCCTTTGTTTTTCAGTTCCGGGAGGATATGTTTGCTGCCGTTTTCCAGTCCTCCGCCGTGAAACCACACAACGACAGGAAAATCCTTTATATTTACGGGATAATAAACATCTAATTTACAGCGTTCCTTCCGGTAATCGTCCGTCTCATTCCCGTCAATATAGGAAATATCTTCCCCGACGGCATAAGATGCCGCCGGGGAAGCCTCCTGTGCAGGTGCAGATACTATGCAGCCGCACAGAAACCAAATTAAACAGATTGCCGGTCTCGTCATTTTTATTTCTTCCAGAATTTTTCTATTTCTTCCAAAGATTTCCCTTTTGTTTCGGGTACCATTTTCCAGACAAACAGTGCGGAAAGGATCGCCATCGCTCCGTAAAACCCGTATGTGAACGAGCTGCTGAACTCCATCATTCCGGGATACGTCGACGATATCAGGTAGTTTGCCGCCCATTGCGCCGCTACGGCTACGGCAACGGCCTGACCGCGAATCTTGTTCGGGAACAGTTCGGAGATGTATACCCAGCAGACAGGTCCCCACGACATCATAAACGACGCGGAGAAGATGATGATGAATATAAGCGTCAGTATACTTATGATACCGTACCAGGACAGGACGGCTATAGCCGCCATGCCGACGGCCATGCCGATCGAGCCGGTGACGAGCAGCGGCTTACGCCCCCATTTGTCGACCGTGATAATGGCCAGTACCGTAAATACGACATTCACAAACCCCATTACAATCGTCTGCAACATGGATGCATCGCGGGCGACGCCCATGCTCTCGAAAATACGCGGCGCGTAATAGAGGACTACGTTAATTCCTACAAATTGCTGAAACACGGAAAGCAGTATACCTGTAATAATTATCTTTTTACCGTATGAAAAAATCTTCGTCTTCGCCGTTTCGGCAATTGTAGAAGTTATCTCCTGCAGGATATTTTTTGCCTGTTCCTTCGTCACATTGATCTTTTCCAGGACGCTCAGCGCTTTCTGTTCATTATGCACCAGCGCCAGATATCGCGGCGATTCGGGCACGAGGAACAGTAAGACGAAGAACAGTCCTGCCGGAATGGCTTCGGATGCGAACATATACCGCCAGCCGGTGTCGTTAATCCACGCGATTGTCTGCCCGTTGGCGATGCCCCAGTTTACGAAATATACGACAAGCATACCGAAGATGATGGCGAACTGGTTAAACGAAACTAACCGTCCGCGTATCCCGGCCGGAGCTATTTCGCCTATATACGTGGGACATACGGCCGAAGCAAGGCCGACCCCTATCCCACCCCATATACGGTAGAAATTGAATGCTACAAGCAGACCGGACGTCGGGTTGCCTTTCTCAAAAAAGAGAAATTCAGGCCAGGCGGAACCCAGGGCGGAGGTGAAAAACAGGAAGCCTGCGACCAGCAAGGTCTTTTTGCGTCCCAGCCGGTTTGACAGGAATCCGGAGATAATGCCTCCCAGTATACAGCCGATCAGTGCGCTCGAAACCGTTGCCCCGTGCGCAAACGACCCCATTTCCAGCGGAAGAATCAGGTAGGCCTGAATGGCTTTTTCCGCTCCCGAAATAACGGCCGTGTCGTACCCGAAAAGCAGGCCGCCCAGGGTTGCGACAAGCGTTATTCCGAAAATGTAGGTGGAATTATATGTTTTATTTTTCATCCGGGCTGTCAAATATACATGTTTACAATGGCTTCATACAATTCCTGTTTCCCGCTTGTCTGGGCAGGTTCGCCCGATTGTTTTGCGTAAGCCACGATGTCTTCCATCGACAGCTCGCCGTTTTCAAAGGCTTTTCCCGTTCCCGAATCGAACGAGGCGTAGCGTTTGCTCACCATTTCGCCGTAGGGCGATTCTTCCAGGATAGCGGCGGCCGCTTCGAGGGCGTGTGCAAAAGCGTCCATGCCGGCGATGTGGGCGATGAAGATGTCTTCCAGATCGGTCGAATTGCGACGGGTTTTGGCGTCGAAATTTGTTCCGCCGCTATGCAGTCCGCCGTTTTTCAGGATGACAAGCATGGCTTGCGTCAGTTCGTTCACATCAATCGGGAACTGGTCGGTATCCCACCCGTTCTGGTAATCGCCGCGGTTGGCGTCGATCGAGCCGAGCAGTCCGGCGTCGACGGCGCACTGGAGTTCGTGTTCGAACGTGTGGCCGGCGAGGGTGGCATGGTTCACTTCGATATTCACTTTGAAATCTCCGTCCAAGCCGTGTGCGCGAAGGAAACCGATTACCGTTTCTGTGTCTGCGTCGTACTGGTGTTTCGTTGGTTCCATGGGTTTCGGTTCGATCAGGAAGGTGCCTTTAAAGCCTTTTGAACGGGCATAATCGCGCGCCGTTTTCAGCATCGTGGCGAGGTGTTCCTTTTCGCGTTTCATGTCGGTGTTGAGCAATGAGGAATAGCCTTCGCGACCGCCCCAGAACACGTAATTTTCACCGCCGAGTTCAATGGTTGCATCTATCGCATTTTTAATCTGTACCGCAGCGCGCGCCACAACATCAAAATCAGGATTTGTTGCTGCTCCGTTCATATAACGTTTATGTCCGAATACGTTTGCCGTACCCCACAGCAGTTTGATTCCCGTTTCTTCCTGTTTTTGCTTCGCGTAAGCGACGATAGCCGCCAGATTTGCTTCGTACTCTTCAATGGAGGAGCCTTCGCTAATCAAATCAATATCGTGGAAGCAATAATATTCGATGCCTGTTTTTTGCATAAACTCGAATCCTGCATCCAAACGCTGTTTAGCAATTTCCAGGGCGGAACTTCCTTCTGCCCACGGGAATGTCTTTGTTCCGACGCCAAACGGGTCGCTGCCTTCGGCACAGAGTGTGTGCCACCATGCCATGGAAAACCTGAACCAGTCTTTCATTTTCTTTCCGTAAACCGTTTTTTCGGGGTCATAATAGCGGAAAGCTAACGGGTTTTTACTCTCTTTTCCTTCAAATTTGATTTTTCCCACTGTCGGGAAATACGTTCTTGTTGCCATATTCTTCTCTTTTTTTAATTGGTTAAGTAAATAAATTATTTTGTTTATTGTTTGTATAAAAGTTTCATCTTCCTAATGCTCTGTGCCATTTTTCGTAGGCTTCCATGCTTGCGCGTTCATTTTGTTTTTCCGGCGTAACGATTATCACTTTTTTTAACGTGCTGAAAGCCTCTTTCTCATTCCTGTATATGCCTGCGCCAATCCCGGCTCCGCGTGCTGCGCCGACAGAACCGTCCGTATTGTACAACTCAATGGTCGCACCGGTTATATTGGATAATGTCTGCCTGAAAATCGGGCTTAGGAACAGGTTGGCGTGTCCGGCGCGGATTGTTTTTGTTTCTATTCCCATGCTGTTCATAATATCCATTCCATATTTAAATGAAAAAGCAATCCCTTCGTGGGCGGCGCGAATCAGGTGGGCTTTCCCGTGGCGGAGGAAGCTGATGCCGTGAATGGAGCAATCGGGTTCGTCGTTCGACAAAACACGTTCGGCGCCGTTTCCGAAAGGTATAATGCTGATTCCTTCGCTTCCGACGGGTACGTCTCCGGCCAGTGCGTTCATATCGGCATAGCCGGCGCCTTCGGGTGCAACGTTGTTTTTTATCCACGTATTTAATATCGCTGTCCCGTTGATGCAAAGCAATACTCCGATGCGCGTCTGTGCCGCAGTGTGGTTTACATGGGCAAATGAGTTTACGCGAGAGAGCGGGTCGTATTTGGCGTCTTCGTTCACACCGTAAACAACGCCGGAAGTACCGGCCGTCGCGGCGATTTCGCCGGGATTGAGCACATTCAGCGACAGGGCATTGTTGGGCTGGTCGCCGGCACGGTAAGTTACCGGGATGCCTTCCGCCAGACCCAGTTCTTCGGCTATCCCGGCGGTCAGCCGCCCCTGCAGACCGAAGGTAGGCAGTATTTCGGGAATAATATTCATGTCAAACCCGAAACAGTCGTACAGAAATTCCGCCGGCGCGTTTTTTTCAAAATCCCAGGCAATGCCTTCCGACAAACCGGATGCCGTCGTAGCCGGCCGGCCGGTCATGCGCATGGCGATATAATCGCCCGGAAGCATATAATACCGTATCCGGGCATAGTTTTCCGGTTCGTTTTCTTTCACCCAGGCGAGTTTCGAGAGGGTGAAGTTTCCGGGCGAATTAAGCAGGTGCGACAAACATTTTTCGCTGCCGATTTCGGAAAACGCCTTTTCGCCGTAAGGGACGGCGCGGCTGTCGCACCAGATAATGGAATCGCGTATCGCGTTCAGGTCTTTATCTACCAAAACCAAGCCGTGCATCTGGTAAGAAATACCTATCGCCGCAATTTCCGCAGGATTCACGTTTGCTTCTTTCACAACCGACCGCGTCACTTGCTTCAAATTTTCCCACCATACATCGGGGCTCTGTTCCGCCCAGCCGGTTTTTAACGCTTTTATTTCCATTTCCTTTTCAGGAAAAAAATCCGTAGCCGACACGTCGCCTGTTTCCGCGTTCACAAGGCTGGCTTTCACCGAAGAACTGCCTAAATCATATCCAAGTAAGTACATATTACATTATATATTTATAGTTATTATCCTCTTCACCACAACCGCCCGAATTAACCATCATTTCGACAAGCTCAATGACCGGTACTTCGACAGGCTCAATAACCATTAACCATTAACCATTAATCCATTAACCATTAACTTTATAAAGCCTCGCCGCCCGGTGCGGCACATTCTTTTCAAATTCGTCCAGCATAACCAGATTTTTCCACTGCTTCACCTTCTTCTGAAAATTCCTTACGTCCGACCGCGTCTGATTAACGGCATCGTAAAGCAAACGCAGCTGCGACAGGGTGAATTTGCGGGGCAACAGTTTGAACATCAAGTCCGGTTCGACGTTGAGCCAGTGCTTAATATATTCCAGTCCTTTCCCGATAATCAATGAATGGTCAAACGCCAGATTCATTTTTTCCGTTTCGCGCACATTATACCAGTTGGCCGAGCGGTCTTCCGCGTCAAGCGTTATTTTCCGGTTTATCTTTATCAAGGCCACATATCCGACCGTCACGATTCGTTCGATTTTCGTATGCGTCGTTTTTTCCAGCCACAGCACATCACGCGGGTTTTCCGAACGGAGCGGGTCGCCAAAGCTGTGAAACTGGCTGAGGGGAATATTTTTAAGCCCCGTCAGTTCCGTCAAAACCCTCGATGCCGCTTCATCCAGATTTTCATCCATATAAATGATGCTTCCCGGAAGTTTTTTATCATTATAATCGCTGTTTTTCTCCCGTATATGGCGTTCTATCAGCAGCACATTCAGTTCCTTCCCGTCAAACCCGAATACTACACAGTCAACAGAAACATAAGGATTATATGGTCGCGTTTTTATCATTCTATCTGTTTCTTCTTCAAATAACGCGGCAAAAATAATTCATTCCGATTAAATAATTATACTGAAATGATATGTTATAAAACATAATACTTCAACAATTTACATTTTGTACAAAGTACAATATATAAAATTACATGAGCGCGTCTCAAAAGTCCTCCGGAATGTTTCCCTGATATGGCGCTTTTTAATTTGAAATGTTTTTGTATCTTCGTAGCGTTTTGCCGTTGCCCGGGACTGTTCCGCAGTTGAAAACCGGAAAATATATTACAAATTGCATGCGTATTTACAGATACACTATATGAAAAAAAACATTTTGCTCATTCAGCCCGAAAACAGGGACATCAACCGCTTCAGGAGAAAACAGTTCAACAATTTTGTCCAGCTCACGATGCCCTATCTGGCTGCTTTTATCGACGAAAACCGTTACGAAATAAGCCTGACGGACGAATATAATCAACCGATCCCGTACACGCGCCGCTTCGACCTCGTAGCCATTACGGTCAATACGCCCAATGCCCCGCACTGTTACCGTATCGCCGGGAGATTCAGGGACGGAGGCGCCGCCGTTGTGATGGGCGGACCGCATGCGACACTGCTCCCCGACGAAGTTCAGGAACATTGCGACCATCTTTTGACCGGCGAATGTGAAGAGACGTGGCCCCTGTTCCTGCAGGATTTTTATCTGGGCAGGGCGCAAAAACGGTATGTCTCCCACAGGCCGCCGTCGCTGAACCGGCTCCCGCATCCGCGCTGGGATTTGCTGAAAGCGAGAAGCCGGATGATGAAAGGCGCCGTTATCGCTACGCGGGGATGCCCGTACCATTGCCGGTATTGCAGTTTGAAACAGATTTACCACGATTCTTTCCGCACAAGACCGCTTGAAGAAGTCCTCCGGGAAATCAGCCTCCTCCCGTCCCGTTTTTTTGTATTCTGGGACGATAACTTTTTTGCCGACCGACGATACGCCCTCTCGCTTATGGAAAAGTTAACCGCAACGGGGAAAAAATGGGCGGCACAGGTCACACTGCACAGTTGCAACGATGCCGAACTCCTCCGGACTGCCCGGAAATCCGGCTGCATCTATCTCTTTATCGGCCTGGAATCGTTCTCGCAGGCATCGCTGGAATCAGCCGGCAAAACGATAAACCGGCCGGACGATTACAGGGAAATCATCCGTCTCATCCACCAAAACGGAATCATGGTACAGGCCGGCATCGTTTTCGGATTTGACACGGATACCGAAAATACGTTCGACGAGACGCTGCACGCCTGCGAACAGCTGGGTATTGACGGCGCTACCGTCAGCATCCTCACGCCGTTACCCCAAACGCCTGTTTACAACGATTTCCGAAAAACAGGACGGCTGCTCGACTGCGACTGGAGCGCATATAACGGAAAAACACAAGTCTCATTCAAACCGAAACAGATGACTCCCGAACAGCTGTTTGACGGCTACATGCGTTTCCGCCGCAAATTCTACTCCCTGCCTTCATTCATAAAACGAATGAAAGC
>JAITDQ010000170.1 GCA_031282485.1 Tannerella sp.
CAGCTGGAAAAGTATCATACCCTGCATATTTTCTGCTCTCCCAACAGTATGTATGGTCATATTACCCAAAAAGGTATCATAAAATTTTGTGAGGAAACAGGTAAAATGTACCGGATACATACTGTTATGAGAGAAAAGGATATAATTCCGGGTGATCTTTACATTATATTGAATAGCCAGTTAGACGATGAAGTGATTGACTTTATTCAAACTGTCCGCACCAAACGTATTGAAATAGGAAAAGAGATTGGTATTATTTCGTATAATGAATCTCCTATCAACGAAATAATCATGAACGGTTTGACGGTAATATCCACAGATTTCAAAGAGATGGGTTGTATAGCAGCTGAAATGATTAAAACAAGAAGGTTGCGAAAAGTAAAAAATAAATTTTCGTTGATAGTCAGAACAACAGCGTAATTTGTTTTTCATAATTTCAGCCAAAAAAAATCTTTCGTACCGTTCGAACGAATGAAAATTGTCTTTTCATAGTCCTCAATAATATGAAAGACATCTCAGTTTAACGGTTCATAGGATGAAGGATGTTCGTGCCAATCGGATATCGCATCGCTCCCATCTCAAACACTATTTTTCACCTTTTGGCGTTTTGGATATATTCGATGGCGTTTTTACAGAGTGTGGTGATTACATTCCAGTTGCCCGACAATACGGCTTCCTTTGGGAAAAGTTTGGATCCCATGCCGACGGCTGTCACGCCGGCTTTGAACCATTCGCTGAGGTTTGTTTCGGTCGGCTCGACGGCTCCGGTGGCCATGATCATGGTCCAGGGCATCGGCGCTTTTATGTTTTTCACGAACGACGGGCCGCCGACGCTTCCTGCCGGAAAAATCTTGCAAAGGTCGCAGCCGGCTTCCTGTGCGAATCCTATTTCGGAAACGCTGCCGCATCCGGGTGTGTATGGCACGAGGCGGCGGTTACATACTTTGGCTATGTCGGGATTGAACAGCGGCCCGACCACAAAATTGGCGCCAAGCTGGAGGTATAACGACGCCGTCGGCGCGTCGACGACGGAACCGATGCCGAGTATCATTTCCGGACATTCCCGGGCGGCGTATTTGTTCAGTTCCGCAAATACTTCCTGCGCAAAGTCTCCCCTGTTCGTAAATTCAAATGCGCGTACGCCGCCTTCGTAACATGCCTTGAGCACATTTTTTGATGTGTCCGCGTCTTTATTGTAATAAACAGGAACGATCCCTGTGCGGACGATAGCGTCCAAAACCTGCAATTTGCCGAATCTTGCCATATATTTAACTGTTAAATCATCAAAAAAGATTAATCATCGGCAAAGAAACGAATAAAAAATGAATTTTGTATGGATTATTTTATATTTTTGCACTCATAAGTACCATATATAATTTTTACCTCTTATGATTAACAAAACTTTTTTATTATCCTTATGGCTGCTATTAGTAGCAGGATGTACGACAAATACAGGTACAGGCAGTATCGTATTTACGGATTTGCAGACGGAGATGCGTAATAATCCCGAAGGTACGGGTGTTGCGAAACCACGCTTCTCATGGAAATTTACAAGCGCCGGGACGGATGTGATGCAAAAGGCTTACCGGATTGATGTCGCCGGTTCGGAAAAAGCGCTTAAAGCCGGCGGCGACGGCTTGCTCTGGAGTTCGGGACGGGTAGAATCCGACGGTTCACTGTTTGTACCGTACGAAGGTAAGCCGCTCGAATCAGGGAAAAAATATTACTGGCGCGTTACGGTCTGGACGAACCGGGACGAATCGGCCGTGAGTAACGTCCAAAGCTGGTCTGTGGCTTTGCTGAACGCCTCGGACTGGAAGGCTAAATGGATAGGCGTCAATGACCCTGAGAATCTGGCGGTGAAAGACAACCGTACCGCTCTCGCGGCACGCTACCTGCGGAAGGAGTTTAAAACGGCTTCGAAGCCCGTGCGTGCGGTGCTGTATGTGTCGGGCGTCGGCTCGTCGGTATGTTATATCAATGGGAAAACCGTCGGCAACGATGTTTTCGGGCCTCTGCCCACATGGTACGATGTGTCGGTTCCCTATCTGACTTACGACGTTACGTCGCTCATTAAAAAGGGCGCGAACGCAATCGGTGTCGCCCTCGGCAACGGACGTTTCCTTACGATGCGCGAACGCGGAATGTTGGGCTTCGGTTTGCCCCGCCTGATTGCGCAGTTAGATATCGAATATGCGAACGGCGAACATTATACCGTGATCAGCGATGAATCGTGGAAGGCTTCGAATAAAGGGCCTATCCTCGAAAATAATGAGTTTGACGGGGAGAAATATGATGCGCGACTGGAACTGGGAAAATGGACGGAGACCGGATACAACGCTTCCGCCTGGAAAAATGCCGATCTGATGGAAGCTCCCAAAGGCAGGCTGACGGCGCAGCTTTCCCCCAGCCTGAAGGTGATGGAGGAGATAAAACCCGTATCGGTAAAAGCGGTCGAAGGAGGACGTTATATCGTTGATATGGGACAGAACATGGTCGGGTGGCTGCAAGTCAGTCTGAACGGGAAAAAAGACCGGCCGGTAACGCTGCGTTTTGCGGAGGTGTTGAAATCGAACGGGACGGAATTATATACGGACAACCTGCGCGGCGCGCTTGCTACCGATGTTTATACGCCTGCCGCCGACGGCAAGTTCACGTGGGAGCCTGCGTTTGTATATCACGGTTTCCGTTTTGCGGAAATATCGGGCATTGACAACGAGCCTGCCGTAACGGATTTTACGGGAAAGGTGGTATATGACGAAATGGCGACAACCGGCACGTTCGAAACGTCCGATGAGCTGATTAATAAAATCCACCGGAACGCGTACTGGGGTATTCGCGGCAATTACCGCGGGATGCCGACCGACTGTCCGCAGCGCGACGAGCGTCTCGGATGGCTCGGCGACCGTGCGACGGGTTCCCATGGCGAAAGTTTTCTGTTCAACAATGCGTTGATGTATAACAAGTGGCTTGTCGATATTGAAGAATCCATGCGTGAAAACGGAAGCATATCCGTCGTGTCGCCGCGATACTGGACAATTTATAACGACGACGTGACCTGGCCGTCGGCCTATTTCTACATAGCCGATATGCTGTATAACCAGTTCGGCGACGAGTCTTCAATCAAGGCAAGATACCCGTCCATGAAACGCTGGGTTCAGTACATGGCAAGCAATAACATGCAGGATTATATCCTCGTGAAGGACACTTACGGCGACTGGTGCATGCCGCCCGAATCGCCCGAACTGATCCATTCGAAGGATCCTTCGCGTAAAACTAACGGACAGGTTCTCAGTACGACTGTTTTTTACAGTATCCTCCGGTTGATGCAGAAGTTTGCCGTGATAAACGGTGTTCCTGCCGATGCCGGGGAATATGCCGACCTCGCCAACCGGATAAAGGAAGCTTATAACAGGAAGTTCTTTAATGCCGAAACGGCTCAGTACGACAATAATACGGTTACGGCCAACATCCTGTCGTTACAGCTCGGCCTTGTGCCGGAAGGTTATGAGGAGAAGGTTTTTGCCAATATCGTGGAAAAGACCGAAGTTGACTGCAAAGGCCATGTCAGCGCGGGAGTGCTCGGCATCCAGCACCTGATGCGCGGCCTCACGCAGCATGGAGGACTTGAACTTGCGTATAAAATCGTAACGAACGAGACATATCCTTCGTGGGGCTATATGGTTAAAAACGGGGCTACAACCATCTGGGAACTGTGGAACGGCAATACGGCCGATCCCGGAATGAATTCACATAATCACGTGATGCTCCTGGGCGATTTGCTTATCTGGTTTTATGAAAACCTGGCAGGTATAAAAAATGACCCCTCGTCGGTTGGCTTTAAGAAAATATGGATGGAGCCGGTATTTCCCGAAAAACTGACGCATGTCAACGCCTCTTTCGAATCTCCATACGGGACAATCGGCAGCAGCTGGAAACGCGACGGCGACAAACTTGCATGGAACATTACCGTTCCGGCCAATACGACGGCGACCGTCAAACTCCCGTTGCGGTTCGGCGTAAAAGTAAATGCAGACCGGCCCGGCGTCCGGAATGTTAAGGAGGAAGGCGGTTCCATAGTTGTACAATTAGGTTCGGGAACATATCTGCTGCAATCGGAATGAAAAACGAATAAAAGAAATCCGGGTCGGGTATTAAAAATCACCGGATTTCTTTTTAAATATAAAAAAATCAGGCAATCGTATGAAATCAAAAGAACCGCTTACAAAGCTGGGAAGCGCCGTCACAAACTATCCCGCGGAATATGACCCTTCCGTGCTCGAAACATTTGAAAACAAACACACGGGAAACGATTATTTTGTGAAGTTTAACTGTCCGGAATTTACAAGCCTCTGCCCCATAACGGGACAGCCTGACTTTGCTACATTATATATCAGTTATATCCCCGGGAAAAAGATGGTTGAGAGCAAATCCCTGAAACTTTACCTCTTCAGTTTCCGCAATCACGGAGCGTTTCACGAAGACTGTGTCAACGTGATCATGCACGACCTGATAAAACTTATGGACCCCAAATACATCGAAATATGGGGCAAATTCCTGCCGCGCGGAGGTATCAGCATTGATCCGTACTGTAATTACGGTAAACCGGACACCGAATATGAGGATATAGCCACCTACCGGCTGATGAATCACGATCTTTATCCCGAAAAAACGGATAACAGATGATTTTGGCACAGTTTTTGTTATTGTTTTTATGTGAAAAATTACAGATAGGTTTAATTTAAAAAAATAATATTATGAGACTTTATGTTATACTGACAGCATTATTTTTGTCAACGATTATGATTGGTTGCTCTTCGACGAAGGGTTTAACAAAGGAAGAAAAGGCAGCTAAGGAAGCCGCCTTGCGCAAAGCGATAGAAAATCGCGAATTTGTTGTTGATGTAGATCGCATGTTACCCATGAGCGGCCGTTCGCAGACGCTTACATCTCCGTATTCGCTGGAAATAAAAGGCGACCGTGTGAAATCGTACCTGCCTTATTACGGAAGGGCATACAGCGTTCCCTACGGAGGAGGCGACGGCTTGAATTTCGAGGCGGAAATTACCGGTTATAAATCATCTTCCGGCGCGAAAGGACAGTCCATTGTCGAGTTTGAGGCAAAAACCAATGAAGGCCTGCACGGTTTCAGGCTTGAGATATACCCTAACGGTTCGACAAGCATTAATGTAACGTCGGTTAACCGTCAGGCTATCTCGTTCCACGGGACAGCGACGGATAAGAAAAGCCGGTAAATTGCGGGAAATGTGTCGGCTTGCACATAATTACAGAATTTGCATAATTTACAAAAACCTGTTCATTCTGCAAATTCTGTAGTCCTGTGGGGTGTAATATGTAATCTCTCACGAGATTTTTGCCATAAACTCCGAAAAAGTCACAATTTGCGTATTGTTGTGTCGTTTTAAAACCAGCAAATCGTTATCTCCCGTTATAATATAATTTGCTTTCACTGTATCCGCTAAAGACAATAAATACAAATCTTTAGTATCTCTAATGATTGATACCGCTGTTGTATTTATAGAGTTATAGAGACAGGAAACTTCCATTAATTGTGAGATGTCGGCAATATTTTGTTCTGTTACATACTTTCTAATTTTAGGACGTGACGCCACTTTTATAAATTCGTCTGTTAATTCTTTGCAGTTATATACTGAAATATTTTGATGATTACACAATATACGCAATTCCGCCAGTTTCTTGCCAATCAATAACGATATCCAAAGATTTGTATCGACAATTACCCTACATTTTTCCATATCGAATGGCTTTTACTTCTGCCATAATATCATCATCCGATAAATCGACATCTTTTGGACAGCTATTGATGTATTCATTCCAAAGATTTTGTCGCACAGTTACTTTCCATCCCATTTTGTCGGCAAACTGTTTAAAAAACGTCAAATCCGAAACGGGCATATCTACAAATACTTTTTCTAATGCAACTTCCATAATACAAACATTTAATTAACGTTGCAAAAGTAGTGATTTATTTTGAAAGATATAGCTGATATATGCGAAATGGCTAAATCTTTTTTTGAGGCACCGGGAAAAAATTTTAAGGGAGATGGCGGGAACACGTTGAAGCGCTCAAAATATAAACATCTGCTTTTTAACCAATAATAACATGCGTTTGTTTGTGCAGTTTATTTTATATATATAATTTTGCACTCAATTTGAATTGCAATAAAGTTACAGTGTTTATGAACAATATAAGTCAATATTTATTAGGATACGGTATACGCCCTTCCATTCAGCGCATTGCCATCATGCGCTATCTGACAAACAACAGAACGCATCCTACGGTAGATGAAATATTTGAAGTAATGCGAAAACAAATACCTACCCTGTCGAAAACAACGGTGTATAATACCTTGAAACTGTTTGTGGAACAGGGCGCGGCAATATACATAGGAATTGACGAGAAAAGCGGCCGTTTTGACGGATGTGTAACGCCTCATGGCCATTTCCGCTGCAAGAAATGCGGCAAAATTATTGACTTGGACATGGAGATAAATAATCTCCTGCCCGAAAATTTTCACGGCACAATCGACGAGGCCGATTTCTATATTAAAGGTACGTGCGAAGATTGTATTGTAAAAAACAACTGACCGGCAAATCATAACTGTTTAAAGAGGGTGGCTACCACATTGTGCGGTTCCACCCTCTTTCGTCTTTCCGCCGTCGGCTTTCAGCATAAATATTCCGGTTGCCGGATTCGTTTTCCGGATTGAACTGACGGCGCCGATAAACGCTTCTATGTCGCGCCCGTTTATGTCGCCAATCGTCCCGATGCGGAAAGTATCTGCCTGTGAGATTTTTCCCGGGTAGATGACGAATCCTTTTTGCTTCAA
>JAITDQ010000228.1 GCA_031282485.1 Tannerella sp.
CATAAACGGAAACGTATCAGGAAAGAACGCGTCGATATCAACAATACGCAGGGCACAAACACGCGCAGGGACGACAAACCCAAACAGCGTATAAAAAGACCCGTCCGCGTTGAAGTAAACGAAGAAGATGTACAGAAACAGGTCAAAGAAACGCTGGCGCGCCTGACAAATAAAAGTTCGAAAGGCAAAGCGGCA
This sequence comes from Tannerella sp., assembly GCA_031282485.1. Taxonomy (GTDB): domain Bacteria; phylum Bacteroidota; class Bacteroidia; order Bacteroidales; family Tannerellaceae; genus Tannerella. The sequence continues at coordinate 196 of JAITDQ010000228.1, forward strand.
AAGTATCGCCGTGAAAAACGTGACGCCGCCGCACACCGCGAACAGGAATTGCTCGAAGTCGAAAAGCGGGAAAGCAGAGTACTGAAAATTACGGAATTTGTCACCGCCAACGACCTTGCCAGTATGATGAACATGCCGGTTACGCAGATTATATCCACCTGTATGAGCATCGGGATAATGGTATCTATAAACCAGCGCCTTGACGCGGAAACGATTAACATCGTCGCAGACGAATTCGGCTTTACGACCGAATACGTAAGCGCGGAAGTGGTTGAAGCCATAACGGAAGAAGTCGACAGGGAAGAAGATCTGCTGCCCCGTCCGCCAATCATCACGGTAATGGGGCACGTTGACCACGGCAAGACGTCATTGCTCGATAACATACGCAAAACAAACGTGATCGCCGGCGAAGCGGGAGGAATCACGCAGCATATAGGAGCCTATAATGTTGAATTGCCGAACGGACACCATATAACGTTTTTAGATACACCGGGGCATGAAGCGTTTACCGCCATGCGTGCACGCGGAGCGAAAGCGACGGATATTGCCATTATTATCGTGGCGGCAGATGATAATGTGATGCCACAGACGGTCGAAGCGATTAACCATGCATCGGCCGCAGGCGTTCCCATTGTATTTGCAATCAACAAGATCGACAAACCCCATGCCAATCCCGAAAAAATCAAGGAAGAACTGGCCAATATGAACTATCTGGTCGAAGACTGGGGCGGCAAATATCAATGTCAGGAAATTTCGGCTAAACAGGGAATCGGAGTGCCCGATTTGCTCGAAAAAGTATTACTCGAAGCCGACCTGCTGGAACTGAAAGCCAATCCCGCACGCAAGGCCATGGGAACCATTATCGAATCGTCGCTCGACAAGGGACGGGGATTTGTTTCAACCGTCCTTGTAAGCAACGGAACACTGAAACAGGGTGACGTCGTACTGGCGGGAACGCATTTCGGACGCATCAAGGCGATGTTCAACGAACGCAACCTGCGAATCGAACAGGCCGGACCGTCGGAACCGGCCATTATACTCGGCCTCGATGGAGCGCCGCAGGCCGGAGATACGTTCAACGTCCTCGAAACGGAACAGGAAGCGCGCGAGATTGCTTCGCGCCGCGAACAGTTACAGCGCGAACTCGGACTTCGTACACAAAAACGCTTCGGGCTTGAAGAACTCGGACGCCGCCGTGCGCTGGGCGATTTCCACGAACTGAATCTTATTGTAAAAGGAGATGTCGACGGATCCGTCGAAGCGCTGTCCGATTCATTGATAAAACTGTCTACGCAAGAGATACAGATCAATGTTATCCACAAAGCGGTCGGCCAGATTTCGGAATCGGACATATCGCTTGCCGAAACGGCCGACGCCGTTATCATCGGATTCCAGGTGCGCCCCTCCGCGCAGGCTCGCCGCCTGGCCGAAAACGAAGGCGTCGAAGTGCGGCTGTATTCGATCATTTACGACGCCATAAACGACGTTAAGGATGCAATGGAAGGCATGCTGTCGCCGGAAATACGTGAAGATATATGCGGCGAGGTGGAAGTTTTGCAGGTATTCAAGATATCCAAGGTCGGGACAATCGCCGGATGTATCGTTAAGGAAGGTAAGATTAAACGGACAAACAAGGTGCGCATCGTCCGCGACGGTATCGTTATTCATACCGGCGAACTGGGCTCGCTGAAACGTTTCAAGGATGAAGCTAAAGAAGCCGTTTCCGGTCAGGATTGCGGAATTTATGTCAATAATTATAATGATGTACAGGTCGGCGATATCATCGAACCGTTCGACCAGGTAGAGATAAAGAAAACATTACAGTAAACGGAAATGAACTGGTTGGATATTGTGATTTTGTGTCTTGCCGGAGTCGGACTGATAAAAGGGCTGTTCGACGGGGTAATCAAGCAGGTAGCGTCACTTTTGGCGGTCGTCGCCGGCATATACCTGTGTGCGGTATCCGCCGAATGGACGCGCGGTTACCTGACAAAATTAGACTGGTTTTCGCCGCAGATAACGGTAATGATAAGTTATATTCTGGGTTTTATGCTGATTGTCGGATTCATCATACTGGCAGGGATTATCATTCACCGCATTATCAGCGTGACCCCGTTGAGTATTTTAAACCATATCGCAGGAGGATTGTTGGGTTTGTTGATGATGGTATTGTTTATAAGCCTTGTGCTGAATGTTATCGAGATGTTCGATCACAATTCCGTAATACTGTCACAGGAAATAAAAGTAGAATCACATCTTTATTTTTACATAAAAAGTATAATTCCCACAGTCTTCCCCGGAAATATTTTCGAACAGATCGTTTGATTTTAAAAATTTGTCGGATAAAATGGAAGAACAGGATAATTTATTTAACGAACTAACTTCCGGTGAATATAAATACGGTTTCACGTCAAATGTGGAAACGGAAGTTATTCGTCGCGGACTGGACGAAGACGTCATACGGACGATATCTTCGAAAAAGGAAGAACCGTCGTGGTTACTGGATTTTCGTCTGGAAGCGTTCCGCTACTGGCAAACGCTGGAAATGCCGGCATGGGCGCATTTGAATATCCCGCCCATAGATTATCAGGATATTATTTACTACGCCGCCCCGAAGAAAAAAGAAGGACTGAAAAGCCTCGATGAAGTCGACCCGGAGCTGCTGAAGACTTTTGACCGGCTGGGAATACCCCTCTACGAACAAAAAATACTGAGCGGAGTGTCGGACGAAACGCCCGGTGCGACGGACGGTGCAACAAAAGGAATGGCCGTCGATGCGGTAATGGACAGCGTCTCGGTAAGGACAACATATAAAGAAACGCTTGCGGAAAAAGGAATCATTTTCTGCCCGTTCAGTGAAGCGGTGAAACATCATCCCGATTTGGTGCGGAAATACATGGGCAGCGTTGTCGCTTATCGTGACAACTTTTTTGCCGCGCTCAACTCCGCCGTTTTTTCGGACGGCTCATTTGTTTACATCCCCGATGGCGTACGCTGCCCCATGGAATTGAGCACCTATTTCCGTATAAATGCAGCAAATACCGGACAATTCGAACGTACACTCATCGTTGCCGGCGACGATTCGTATGTCAGTTATCTGGAAGGCTGTACGGCTCCCCGGCGCGACGAAAACCAGCTTCACGCGGCTATCGTGGAAATCATTGCACACGACCGCGCCGAGGTGAAATATTCCACGGTTCAGAACTGGTATCCGGGCGATAAGGACGGGAATGGCGGCATATACAATTTCGTGACAAAACGCGGACTTTGCAAAGGCGAAAGCAGCAAAATCTCGTGGACACAGGTAGAAACCGGCTCGGCCATAACCTGGAAATACCCGTCGTGCATCCTGGCCGGAGACAATTCCGTCGGCGAATTTTATTCCGTCGCAGTGACCAACCACCGCCAGCAAGCCGATACGGGAACGAAAATGATTCACCTCGGCCGTAACACGCGCAGTACAATCGTTTCAAAAGGCATCTCCGCCGGATACAGCCAAAACAGTTATCGCGGATTAGTGAAAATCGCCCCCCGCGCGGAAAATGCCCGCAATCACAGCCAGTGCGACAGCCTGCTGCTTAGCTCCACCTGCGGGGCGCATACATTCCCGTACGCCGACATACAAAACGAAACCGCCGTAGTGGAACACGAAGCTACAACATCGAAAATTAACGAAGACCAGCTTTTCTACTGTAACCAGCGCGGCATAGACACGGAAAAAGCCGTAAGCCTCATTGTGGGCGGTTATGCCCGTGAAGTGATGAATAAACTGCCGCTGGAATTTGCCGTCGAAGCGCAGAAATTATTAGCCGTTTCCTTAGAAGGAAGTGTGGGATGATTGATATAAACAAAAGAAAATGATTAAATGGAAAATATATTACTGGAAATAAAAAACCTGCACGCGGGAATAGACGATAAAGAGATATTAAAAGGAATCAATCTCACGGTTCGCGCCGGGGAAGTACATGCTATCATGGGACCTAACGGATCGGGCAAAAGCACGTTGAGCAGCGTGCTCGTCGGCAATCCGGCTTTTACGGTAACGGAAGGCGCTGTGACGTACAGGGGGAAAGACCTGCTGGCGCTGTCGCCCGAAGACCGCAGCCGCGAAGGACTGTTCCTCAGTTTTCAGTATCCGGTAGAGATTCCCGGCGTGAGTATGGTTAATTTCATGCGCGCGGCGGTAAATGCACACCGCGAATATAACCGCGAAGAACCTGTTTCGGCTACCGATTTCCTGAAAATGATGCGCGAGAAACGCGAAATCGTAGGAATGGACAGCAAACTGGCAAGCCGCAGCGTGAACGAAGGTTTTTCGGGAGGAGAGAAAAAACGGAATGAAATATTCCAGATGGCCATGCTCAGCCCCCGGCTTTCGATTCTCGACGAAACGGACAGCGGCCTCGATATTGATGCGCTACGCGTCGTTGCAAACGGCGTTAATAAACTTAAAACGCCGGATAATGCCACGATTGTAATAACACACTATCAACGTTTGCTCGATTATATCAAGCCCGACGTTGTGCACGTGCTCTATAAGGGACGCATCGTCAAAACGGCCGGCCCGGAGTTTGCCCCGGAACTGGAAAAGAAAGGATATGACTGGCTGAAAGACGATATTCTATGAGCGCCGAAAAACAATATACAGACCTTTTCACACAATACGGAGACGTTGTGTGCCGTCATGCGCCCGGATGTATGAATATTCCGCGTACACAGGCATTCGCTGATTTCAAACGGACGGGCTTTCCCTCGTTGAAACATGAAGATTACCGCTATACAGACGTCGCACAGTCGTTCGCACCGGACTACGGACTGAACATCAACCGCCTCAAAGCGCCGGTTAACGCCGAAGACGTTTTCCGCTGCGCAGTTCCCAACATGAGAACCCACCTGTTTTTCGCAGTAAATGATTTGCTTTACGACGACGCACTGCCGGCCATACCCATGCCCGAAGGCGTTTATGCCGGCAGCATGAAGCGTTTCGCCGAACGTTACCCGGACGTCGCATCACGCTATTACGGCAAAATTGCAGAAACGCCGTCCGACGCCATTACAGCCTTCAACACACTGTTCGCACAGGACGGTTTCGTCCTTTACGTGCCGCGCAACGTAAAATTAGACCGCACCGTCCAGTTAGTAAATATCTTCCGCAGCGCAGTCGACATCATGGCCAACCGGCGCATTCTGGTTATCATGGAACCCTGCTCCGAAGCAAAACTGCTCGTTTGCGACCACAGCTTGGACAACGTGAAATGTCTTTCCACACAAGTGATTGAGATTTTCGCCGGAGAAGGCGCCTGTTTCGATTATTACGACCTCGAAGAAAGCACCCTGTCCACGACCCGCTATTCCTCTCTGTACGTAAAACAGGAAGCGCAGTCAAACGTACTCGTAAACGGCATAACACTGTACAACGGCCTGACCCGCAATAATTACACGATCCGTCTCGACGGAGAAGGCGCGGAAACAACGCTCTGCGGAATGGCCATCCAGGACAAACACCAGCACGTCGATACACATACGCACATCACCCACGCCGTCCCGAACTGTAAAAGCACGGAACTGTTCAAAAACGTCCTCGAAGGTCATGCGACAGGAATATTCAGCGGACGCATCTTAGTCGCGCCGGAAGCCCAAAAAACGAAAGCATACCAGACCAACCACAACATGTGCCTCACCCGCGAAGCCGGAATGTACAGCAAGCCGCAACTCGAAATCTACGCCGACGACGTCAAATGTTCGCACGGCATGACAACCGGCCGCTTAGACGAAAAAGCCCTGTTTTACATGCAAAGCCGCGGCTTGTCGCGAGACGAAGCAAAAACACTCCTAAGTGTCGCCTTCACCGCCGATGTAATCGAAAACGTACGCTTGGACGCCCTGAAAGACCGCCTCCACTATTTAGTAGAAAAACGCTTCCGCGGCGAACTCATCCAATGCTCCGGCTGCCGGGTCTGCAAGTGACAAATTTTTTGCATCTTTAAAAAGTAACCTCAATTCGGAATATATCCGCTTTCGGCGATGACAGGTTGTCCGGCTTCCGACAAAAGTAATTCGTATATCCTGTATGCTATGGATGATTTATCCAAATCGGAACGAATGACTGCATATACTTCCGTTGTGTAGGGATATGTTTTGTTTTTTATGGTCTTACTGTCGGGATAAACGCCGTCAACAGCAATTATTTTTGCTATTTTGTCCCGAACCATCCACTCATTATAATAATAAACCGTATAGCACAGGCC
>JAITDQ010000239.1 GCA_031282485.1 Tannerella sp.
TGCCTGTGAGGCGATTTCGGCGGCCTGCCTTGCCGTGGAGTGGAACGTGTCTTTCGCTCTCGGCAGATCTCTTTCTAAATATGTTGATTCGTGATACAGGCAGTCAACGCCTTCTATGTAGGGTATGATGGATGGCGAAAATGCCGTATCGGAACAAAATGCGTAACGCCGGGGCGGATCTGCCGGACGCGTCAGGCGCGTGTACGGGATAATCTCGCCTTCTTCCGTAACGAAATCTTTTCCCTGTTTGATCGCCGCAAGTTCGCGTAACGGGACTTTATAGAAATCCGTCATCTCGCGGATGATATGCGGCTCACCGGGTTTTTCGGAAAATAAATATCCGCATGCAGGTATCCTGTGTTTGAGCGGGATGGAATAGACCGACAAAGAACGGTCTTCCATTACTAAGGCATATTTTCGAGGGTCTACACGGTTAAAACAAACTTTATACGGAAGCTCCCTGCAAAATTGCGACAGAATGGGCGACAGGAAATCTTCCGTCCCGGCCGGCCCGTGAACGGTCAGGTCGCCTGTGCGACCCAACATCCCAAGCGTAGAAATCAATCCCGGCAGCCCGAAGCAGTGATCGCCATGCAGATGAGATATAAATATATGGTTAAGCCGGTTAAAACGAATATGATACCGGCGCATCTGCAACTGCGAACCTTCACCGCAGTCAATCATATACAACTTATCCCGCAGATCAACAATCTGCGCCGTCGGAGCATGCCTCAGCGTAGGCGTTGCCGAACCGCATCCCAATATATGAACTTTAAATTGTAACATAATATTTTTTGTTATTTGCAGTGTAAAGATAGATAATATCATAATAATGACAAAATCCTGAAAAAATAATTGTAAGATATAGTTGTAAATCATATAATAATTGCTACTTTTGCGTCCTTAGTAAAAACAATTAACAATAAAACAATTAGTAATAAACACAAAACAATTAAATGTATGAAAAAGACAAGAGCAGCAATTGTGGGATATGGAAATATCGGTAAATATGTACTGGATGCACTGGAAGCATCACCGGATTTTGAAATAGCAGGCGTTGTACGCCGGAATGCAAAGGATGTTCCCCCGGAACTCAAACCCTATACCGTAACCGACCGTCTTTCGACGTTGGAAAAGGTTGATGTGGCCATACTGGCAACGCCTACGCGTCAGGTGGAAAAGTTCGCGAAAGAAGCGTTGGCTTTGGGTATAAACACGGTCGACAGTTTCGATATACACGGTAAGATTGTGACGTTACGCCGCGAACTTGACGGGGTAGCGAAGAAAAATAATGCCGTATCCGTTATTGCCGCCGGCTGGGATCCGGGAAGCGATTCCGTCGTTCGCGCCCTGCTCGAAGCCATGGTTCCGAAAGGTATCACGTATACAAATTTCGGCCCCGGAATGAGTATGGGACATACCGTGGCCGTGAAAGCCGTGAATGGTGTAAAGGCGGCTTTAAGCATGACGATTCCTTTGGGAACAGGCGTTCACCGCCGCATGGTATACATCGAAACGGAGGAAGGTCATGACTTCGAAACGGTAGCCGCAGCGATTAAAAGCGATGATTATTTTGTGCATGATGAAACGCATGTGATACAGGTTGATTCCGTTGACCGCCTGCTGGATATGGGACATGGCGTAAACCTTGTCCGCAAAGGCGTTTCCGGGAAGACCCAGAACCAGATCATTGAGTTTGACATGAAAATAAACAATCCGGCTCTTACCGCACAAATTCTGGTCGCCGTGGCACGTGCGTCCAAGAAATTACAGCCGGGAGCTTACACAATGATTGAAATCCCGTTGATTGACATGCTGTACGGAGATAAGGAAGACCTTATCAAACGGTTAGTATAAATAAACAACAAAATTATGATTTTATCGGAAATTACATGGACGGCCGATCCTGCCATATTCTCAATAGGAGCTAAGGAAATTCGCTGGTACTCGTTAGCGTTCGTTATCGGTTTTGCTGTCGGGTACAAGATTGTACAGCAGATGTGGAAAAACGAAAAGCTGAATCCGAACTGGCTTGACCCGCTGCTGTATTACACGCTGATAGGGACGATTGTAGGGGCGCGTCTCGGTCATTGCCTGTTTTATGAGCCGGGAGATTATCTGGCTCACCCTGTTGAGATACTGAAAGTATGGAAAGGCGGCCTGGCCAGTCACGGCGGCGTACTGGGGATAATTATTGCAATATACTATTATTCCAAAAAAGTCTCGCACAAAAGTATGCTGTGGACATTCGACAAACTCGTGACGCCGACCGGCCTTGTCGCTGCGCTCATACGTCTCGGCAATCTGATGAACCACGAGATATATGGCCACCCGACCGACCTTCCATGGGGATTCCGTTTTATCGAAAACCTCCAGAAATGGAAAGAGGGTGCGGAACCCATATTTACCCAACCCAGTCATCCGACGCAGTTGTATGAAGCCGCCTGCTACCTGATAATCTTTGCGGTTTGCATGTGGCTCTACTTCCGAAAAAACGCATGGAAAAAAGAAGGTTTCATCTTCGGCGTCTTTATGATTTGTCTTTTCACATCACGGTTTTTTATCGAATTTCTGAAAGAAAACCAGAAAGAGTTTGAGGATGGCATGATGCTAAACATGGGACAATTGCTCAGTATTCCGTTTGTTGTTGCGGGTATATACTTTGTCTTGAAAGCATCGAAAAAGAACAGCAACATTCAAAAAAATAAAATAAGTAAATGAAATTAATTACCGACAACATTTATTATGTAGGAGTTAACGACCGCCAAAAAAGCCTGTTTGAAAACCTGTGGCCGCTGCCATACGGCGTTTCTTATAATTCTTACCTTATCAGGGGTGAAAAGACGATTCTCGTTGATACGGTAGACATTTGTTATTCGGAAATATTTTTCGGGAAGATTGACGAAGCCCTGAACGGGCGTCCGCTTGATTATCTCATAATCAATCACATGGAACCTGACCATTCGGGAAGTATTCACCTGCTGCGCGAAAAATATCCGGATATCCGGATTATAGGAAACAAACTGACGTTCGGCATGTTAGCCGGATATTATAACATCACGGACGGCTTGTACGAAGTAAAAGACGGCGATACGCTCGACACCGGTTCGCACAGGTTAAGTTTTCATGCCGCACCGATGGTGCACTGGCCGGAAGTGATGTTTACATACGACGAAACGGACGGGATACTTTTCTCTGCGGACGCATTCGGCACATACGGCGCCCTGAACGGCGGAATCATCGACACGGAAATGAATACCGGCCGCTACTGGGACGAAATGGTTCGTTACTACTCCAATATCGTAGGAAAATACGGGAATCCGGTGCAGAAAGCCATACAGAAACTTTCCGGCACGGATGTCCGCATGATCTGCTCCACACATGGCCCGGTATGGACCGGCGAACGGGCAAAAGCGATTGAAATATACGACCGTTTGAGCCGCTACGAAGGGCTTGACGGCGTCACGATTGTGTACGGAAGCATGTACGGACACGCGGAACAGATGGCCGAAACGATAGCATCCGCCCTGGCCGGCAATGGTGTCCGCGAAATTGCCATGCATAACGCAAGCACCAGCCACGCCTCCTATATCTTGCGCGACATATTCAATTATAAGGCCGTTATCATAGGATGCCCGACATACAGCAATCATATTTTCCCGGAAATAGACGCGCTGCTCGGCAAGATTGAAATACGTGAAATCAAAAACCGCCTGTTCGGCTGTTTCGGTACATTTACATGGGCCGGCGCCGCCGTCAAACGCTTAACCGCTTTCGGGGAAACGATGAAATGGGAAACCGTCGGCAGTCCGGTGGAACAAAAGCAAAACATAAGCACGGAAAAACAATGCATCGAACTCGGACAGGCTATGGCACAACGCTTACAGAGTGAAACATAATCAATTAAAGGAAAAATCATGAGAGTTATCATCGAACCGAATTACGAAATATTATCGGAATGGGCGGCACATTATATCGCCGCTAAAATCAACAAAGCCGCACCGACGGCCGAAACGCCGTTTGTGCTCGGCCTGCCGACCGGCTCTTCCCCGCTCGGTACATACAGGGCGCTTATCCGACTGAACCGGGAAGGCGTCGTTTCATTCAAACATGTGATTACATTCAACATGGACGAATACGTGGGAATACCCAAAGAACATCCGCAAAGTTACCACTCCTTTATGTGGAACGGTTTCTTTAACCATATTGATATACAGGAGAAAAATGTAAATATCCTCAACGGAAACGCGGAAAACCCGGAGGAGGAATGTGCCGGCTACGAACGGCGCATCAGGGAAGCCGGAGGGATTGACCTGTTCCTCGGCGGAATAGGCCCCGACGGGCATGTTGCGTTCAACGAACCCGGATCGTCACTGTCATCGCGTACGCGCATCAAGTCGCTCACGACGGATACGATAATCGCCAATTCACGTTTTTTCGGAGGGGAGACGGACAAAGTTCCCAAAACCGCCCTTACGGTAGGCGTAGGCACCGTGATGGATGCAAAGGAAGTCCTCGTTGTCGTGAACGGACATAACAAGGCGCGCGCATTGCAACAGGCTATCGAAGGAAGCATCAACCAGATGTGGACGATAACCGCGCTGCAAATGCATCCCAAAGGAATCATCGTCTGCGACGAAGCTGCCTGTGCGGAAATTAAGGTGGGCACATACAATTACTTCAAAGATATGGAAAAAAACAACCTCGACCCGAAGGCTTTGCTTTAAGCATTTGTTAAAATCAAGAAAGTGCGTATCTTTGCAGCCTCTAAAACAGACTTTGAAGATGCGCTTTTTTTATTTTCACCGACATATCCTCCTGTCCGTCGCTGTATCCCTATCATTGACGGGCAAAATCTGCGCCCAGGAGAAGGAAATATCCGCCGACACTTTGCAAACGTCGTGGATATACGACAAATACACCACATTCTATAATACATACAAACACAATCCCGAGTTCCTCAAAAACGAAGCCGACCGGCTGCAAATCCGGTTAACAAGCACGTTCCAGATGCCATACTTCACAATTCATCCTAAAGATAATGTGGAAAAACGTATCCGTTTTGATTCCAGACCGCTGCAGTATGTCGGGGCTGATATTGGCTGGAATATTTTTTCAGCAGGTTACAGCTGGGGCGTTGGCGACAGACACGAAAAAAATAACAGGCGTTTCAGTTTTAACACATACTCGCGTTTCTTTGCCGTTACGACCGAAATATTATGGCTGAACAGCCTGAATATATCCAACCTCAACGATTTCATGCCGGATGGCAACGGCGCTTCACCGGTAAAGATTGCATTGAACGGCGCGTATTTCCGCTCAAGGTCGGGACATTTAACCTTTTTCCCCGGAGGTAAGAAAATGGCTTACGGAAATACGATTAATCCCGTCTTCCGCCAGCTGAAAAATGCAGGTACGCTGATCGTGGCGCTCGGATACGCCGACTATGACTTTCATACGAATATCAAAAACACGTATATCGAGGAAAACGAATGGATATCGGAACTGGGTATAAACAAAATACAGCTGTCCAAATATGAACTTGGAGCAGGTTATTCGTACAATTTTGTGGCAGGCCGCCACTGGGTACTGTTCGTTTCCGACATGATCGGGATTTCCGCAAAGCATTATTCATACGAAATGTATTCAGACCAGACTCCAACCAAAGAAACAAAATTAGGCAGATGCAATTATTTCCGCACCGGAACCTGCTATTATAACAAAGATTATTTCCTCGGAGCGCATATCTCGTATGAGATTGACGAATTAAACACAAGCCGTTTTCTTTTTAATAAAAATAACCTGTCAGCCTTTGCTTATGTGGGATATAAATTCAGGATTGACCGTTTTAACCGTTTCGTTTCGGACTTGTTACTGTTATAATACGCGGCTAATAACCTTTCTTTAATCTCTTCCGAGTATAATTTCCTTTCTCCTCTTACCATAACTTTACTGCCTTTTTATTGCTCTTTTTTTTTGTAAAGCTATTTCAGGACAAGACAGCCTGAAATCATCCCCAATACAAATACAATCACAAATACATAATTTCGCATAATAACACAAGTTTAACTGTTATAAAAATAGTAATGAAAAATAGTTTTGAAGGGTAGAAT
>JAITDQ010000263.1 GCA_031282485.1 Tannerella sp.
ATCAGCGCCGCCGGAAGCGGTTTGTCAAGCGGGAACGTACAGTTTTTTAAGCAGTTTTATTTCCTCCGCATAACCGGGAAGTTCGTTCGGCGTCTCGAGGTAGAACGGTAAATGTCGCAGTTTCGGATGGTTTATCACGCGGGTGACGGTTTCCAGTCCGAGCGAACCGTTGCCGATGGTTTCGTGACGGTCTTTGTGGCTTTCATAAGGGTTCTTGCTGTCATTCAGGTGGATTGCCTTCAGGCGTTCCAGCCCGATTACCCGGTCAAATTCGGCAATAACGCCGTCTAGGTCGTTGACAATATTGTATCCGGCGTCGTATATGTGGCAGGTGTCTAAGCAAACCCCCATTTTTTCAGACAGCGTCACCCCGTCGATGATCGTGCGCAGTTCTTCAAATGAGCGGCCGATCTCGCTGCCTTTTCCGGCCATTGTTTCGAGAAGCACCGTTGTCGTCTGTTCAGGCTTCAAAACATCGTTCAAGGTATCAATGATGAAACGGATACCCGTTTCTACGCCCTGATTCACGTGGCTTCCGGGATGGAAATTATACAGACTTCCGGGAAGATACTCCATGCGCTGCAAATCGTCAATCATCATATCATGCGCAAACTTGCGTATATGTGCATCGGCAGCGCATATATTCATTGTATAGGGAGCGTGTGCAAGGAAAAAGGCAAAATCATTTTCTCCGGCTATCGCCAGAAACGCCTCTATATCTTTTTCATCAATCGCTTTTGCGCTTCCTCCACGGGGATTGCGCGTAAAAAACTGGAACGTATTTGCGCCCACCAGCAAGGCGTCTTCGGCCATTGCTTTATAGCCTTTGGATACAGACAAATGACATCCTATGCGAAACATCTATATAAATTTTAAAATTATTATCACTCCGTAATATTTACGTGCATGACGTTTGCGATTGCGTCATCCACGTTGAGAGGTTCCTTTTCGTCCGAGATATCGACAATTTCATCGACTACATACCGTGATTGTCCACGCCAGGGCACGGCGCCGAAGTATTCGGTATAATGAAGTTCCACCGTCTTGCCTCCCGCATGCATCAGTTTTTCCGCAATATCCTTTTTGGCTATGGAAAAAAGAAATTCGTTTGACGGAACGCCTCCCGATTCGGAGGGTTTGATTCCCGACAGAATCAGTTTCCCTTCGTATGTTTTAAAAACAAAACCCTGATAAACGACATAGTTAAGTTTGCCGGATTTAATTCCTTCGGCATAAGGATAATAATATCGTATCGCGCCCCAGATGACGAGTCCCGAAAACACGGCAAGGATAGTCATATTCATTATTTTGCGCCAGCGACGTCCTTTCCGGCGTGCGACATCCGTCTGTTCCAATAAAGATTCCATAATATATTACCTGATACCTGATTTATTCTTTATGGATGCCGGAACGGCATTTTTATGAACGACAATACTCATCGTTTTATAGGCCACAAAAGCCTCGGATACGTACCATATACCATTATATTTGCTACCCGTACCCCATGAATTTTTGACCATATAATACTTTTTCCCTGTCTGGTCTTTTGCTATGCCGTAAATCAGCATGCCGTGGTCGTCTGTTGTTTCGTAGTTATCATACGCCTGCTGGCGCATTTCCTGTGTGACTTCCAGTTCCTTACACGGTTTCCCGACCAGTTCCCTGATTTTCGCATCTCTCTCCATACGGCTTAATCCGACCCAGCGTTCCTGATCAGAGCCTTTTGTTTCCATGTATTCAACGTCGGGTAATACGCCGATTCCTTCCCGTGTAAAGCCTTTTTCGCTTACATCGGACGCCCATGCTACCGTATAGCCGCTGTTTATCGCATGGTCAAAAACCTGCATCAGTTCATCAAGAGGCAGGTTAAAGGATTGCGCCCAGCGCCAGTTGTCCTGTATTTCAAGAGCAAAAGAAGAATAAAACGGTTCGTGGACGAACGAAGTCAACGACACATAGTCATCAAAGTTAAGTCCCAGTGATTTACCGAAACTTTCGGGTGTATATTCCTGCCCTTTCCATGTGAATTTTTCGGGTATCTCTCCGAGATAAGAATCAATGATAGCCCGGTGAGCCTTTTTCCATACCGGGGTCAGTTTTCCGTTCGGATTGGAAACGATTGATTTCAGGAAAGCAAGCGACGACTGTTCCATTTCACCGTGAATGTGTATCGTATCTCCGTACTCAAGTCCGCCGTATATCTCCCGCGGGATGCACCCGTAATGCCTGAAAGCATACAAAACATCCTCGAAAGAACCGCCCTGCGCGTAATTGAGGAATCCGTGCAGACGAACATATTTGTCAGCCTTGTCAATATATGATTTATTCACGACAAACATCTCCGACAAATCGTACTCGCCTTTTCCCGTACGAAGCAGTTCCGCTTCAATAAAACCTGTTCCCGAAAACGCCCAGCAGGTACCCGAACGGCTTTGGTTTTTCACCGGTGTGATTTTCAGCTCCTTGACCGTGGTAAATTCATAACCGTTACCATACCCTTGAGCTTTTACGAATATAACACTGCAAAGCAGCAATATTCCGACAATAATTTTCCTCTGCATATATTTAAATTTTATCTGTTCCGGATGCAAAGATATACTTTTGTTCCAAAGTAACGCTCAAAAATCGGGAAAATTATTTCACGGCATGAGCCGGTTCCCGTTATTTCGAAAAAAGAATTAACCGTGATTTAAGAATTTGTATTACCTTTGTGGCATATTATTAAGAATAACAGTCATGGAAAAAAAGGTATCAAAACGGCTGCCGTACGGCAATACAAATTTTGAAAGCATAAGGACAGAAAATTATGTGTATATCGACAAAACACGGTATATCGAACTGTTGGAAAACGAAGATAACGACAAACTGTTTTTCACCCGTCCGCGCAAATTCGGGAAAAGTCTGTTTTTTTCGACACTGTCATATTATTACGACATCAATCAGGCGGGTAAGTTCGACCAACTCTTCGGCGACCTGTATATTGGTAAACATCCTACTCCCAGACGGAACAGTTATTTAGTTCTCAATTTTAATTTTTCGGGATTAGATACTTCGAATGAGGAACGGTTTATGATTTCCTTTTCACAGAAAGTGCAAGATGTTATTTACAGATTTTTGAACAGATATAAGTATCTTTTTCCGGAAGGAGATATATACAATAAACAGATAGATGACCAAAAACCGGGCGTCGCTTCTTTATGGAAAGCATTTAGCGCCGCAGAGGCTGTCGGTAAAAAAATCTACGTCATTATTGATGAATACGACCATGTCGCCAACGACCTAATTGCTCTGGGAACTTATAAGGGAGACGATATATATCGCAATTTGATTTGGGCAAATGGTGTCATACGTGATTTTTACGAAACACTGAAAGAAGGTTGCGATACTGTAGTTGACCGGATTATTCTTACCGGAATTACTCCGGTGATGCTCGATGACGTCACCAGCGGTTTCAATATTTCCAATAATATATCGCTTGACCCGATATATAATGAAATGCTGGGATTTACACAGGATGAGGTTAATACGCTGATGGAAGAAACAGGGGTTGTTGCGAGTATGATTAATGTGGATATGGAATTGTTTTATAATGGATATCTTTTTCACCAATATGGAGAACATCGGGTATATAATCCTTCGATGATGCTATACTTGTTTTCACAGGTATTGCGGTATCCCAAACTGATTGGAAATATTATTGACGACAATCTAAAAATGGATTATGGCCGCGTAGAACGTTTGCTTCAAAACAATCGGGACCGGTTGACGGAAATAGCACAAAATAACAGTATTTTATCGGAAATAGTTCCCAAATTTTCTATTAAACATTTACTTGACAGCAATAATTTTGTTTCGCTGCTGTTTTACCTGGGAATGTTAACTGTTGACAAAGAAGAGAAAGGTTTGTTACGGTTGAAAATCCCGAACTATTCTATCCGGACTGTTTTTTGGGAATATATTGAGCAGATGCTTGTCGACAATAATCCGGACGTTCTGATAGATATGACAGAACAGAGAATAGCTATGAGCGAACTTGCGTACAGTGGAAATCCACATCCATTTATCAAATGTATCAGCAAAAACATCTTCAGCCGCCTGTCGAACCGCGATTTGAGGAATTTCAATGAGAAATATATCAAAATCATTCTGTTGCACGGTTTATATCAGAGCAATCTATACATAACCATCACAGAGTTGGAAGTAAGTCAGGGTTACACGGATATTTACATGCAACGCAGTCATCTGTTGCCCGATATTCCTTACGAATGGGTATGGGAAATCAAATATATCGGGAAAAAGGACGCAGCCGGCAATGATGTGTTGAAAGAGAAACGCGAAGAAGCGCGTGTTCAACTCGAAAAATACCACAACTCACCGATGTTCGCCGGT